>NZ_BAABIA010000006.1:0-171168 GCF_039542385.1 Prosthecobacter algae
GCATCGCCTCCAACGCTTTCATGACCACCACGCTGGCTGCGGCCATCGCCGGTTTTGTCTGGGCGGTGCTGGAGTGGATCACCCGTGGCAAGCCTTCCGTGCTGGGCTTCTGCTCGGGCATTGTGGCCGGTCTGGTGGTGATCACCCCCGGTGCAGGTTTTGTGACAGCCAATGGCGCAGTCATCATGGGCGTGGCAGCCGGTGTGGTGCCATTCATCGCAGTGGCCTACCTGAAGAAGATCCTGGGCTATGACGACGCGCTGGACACCTTTGGTGTGCACGGTGTGGGCGGAACGCTGGGTGCCATCCTCACGGGTGTGTTTGCCGATGAGAAAGCCAATGCCATCGTGGCAGGTTTGAAAGAAGGCCTGCTGATGAACCAACTGAAGGCTGTGGCCCTCACGATCGTGTGGAGCGTGACTGCCACGGTGGTCATCACGCTGATTGTGAAGCTGCTGGTGGGCCTTCGCCCAACCGAAGAGGTCGAGCAGATCGGTCTGGATCTTGCCGAACATGGCGAGTCTGGCTACGAGCACTAAGAATCCGCAGGCAATGCCTGCCTGAGAGAAGCCGGAGCGTGAAAGCGCTCCGGCTTTTTTGTTTGCTGGTCACCTGCATCTTTCCGTCTGGCGAGACTTTGCACCTTGCAGCAAGCGCGCAGTCGGTTAAAAACAGGGAGCATGGTTCGACTCACAGTTCTCGGCAGCGGCAGCTCAGGCAATTGCGCTGTCGTCTCGACAGACCGCACCACGCTGCTCATTGACGCGGGACTCAGCGCCAAACAGATCTGTGTGCGGTTGGAGGCTGCTGGTTACAGCCTGGATCAGCTCGATGGCATCCTGCTCACCCACGAACATCAGGACCATACCAACGGCTTGGAGGTGCTAAGCGGCAAGCGTCCCCTGCCCCTCTATGCCACAGCGCTCACCCGCGAAACCCTCCAGGGTAGCCTCAAATTCCGCACCCCCCCTGCATGGCGGATGATGACCACCGGCAGCGCCTTTGATTTCCAAGATCTGCGCATCGAATGTTTCCCGGTTCCTCACGATGCCGTGGATCCCATCGGCTTTGTCATTGCCGATGAAGAATCCCGCCTGGGGGTGCTCAGCGACGTCGGTTTTGTCACCAACCTGATCAAGGACCGCCTCAAGGCTGCCGACAGCCTTTTTGTGGAAGCCAACTACGACACCCAGTTGCTGGAGGCCGACACCAAACGCCCCTGGGCAACAAAGCAGCGCATCAGCTCCCGTCACGGCCACCTTTCCAATGACCAGGCGGCAGAACTCATCGAAAGCGTGGCACACCCCGGTCTGCATCATGTGGTGCTGGGGCATCTGAGCGACGACTGCAATGACCCCGACCGCGCCACCCAGCGCATTCAGGAATCTCTGCATCGCATCGGCATTCGGGATACCCGTGTGCAGTGCGCCCAGCGCCGCTGCCTGACTCCCACCATCGAAGTGGCCCGCCGCCGGGTGGTCATCAGCCTCAGCCCCCCCGCAGTCGCCCAACCGATGCAGCAACTGGCTCTGTTCTGACCCTTTCCTCCCTATGATTCAGCTTGAACACATCGCCTGGCAGGCCCCTGGCGGATTCTCGCTAAAAAACATCTCCTTGGTCATCCCCACAGGCACCTACGCCGTCCTCATGGGCAGCACTGGCTGCGGGAAGACCTCCCTGCTGGAAATTCTGTGTGGCCTGCGCCCTCCGACAGCAGGCCGCATCTTGCTGAATGACCGGGATGTCACTCACCTAGAGCCCCGGCATCGCCGCATTGGCTACCTGCCCCAGGACCTTGCCCTCTTCCTCAGCAAAAACGTGCGCGAGCAGATCGGTTTTGCCCCCTTCTTGCAGGCAGACCCCGAGGCTGCCTCCCTTGTCACCTCACTGGCCACAGAGCTTGGCATTCACCATCTGCTGGATCGACAGCCCGATTACCTTTCAGGCGGCGAAAAGCAACGAGTTGCCCTCGCCCGAGCCCTGGCTGCCCGCCCCAGTGTCCTCCTTCTGGATGAACCTCTTTCCGCCCTGGATGAAGCCACCCATGCCGAGGCCGCCGAGTTGCTGAAAAACCTCCAGACACGCCACCGTCTCACCGTTCTCCACGTCACCCACTCCCGTCGGGAAGCCGAATTGCTGGGCCAAATGAGACTGCGGCTAGAAAAAGGCCAGATCTGCCCTGAAAACTGAAGCCCGCAATTCCAGCTTGCACCCTTTCGCAACGGGTCCTAGCTAGCAGTGCACCTTTCCCTCATGACCCAGCCGTACTCCTACCCGGAACTGACCGCCGCCCGCGACGATATGCGGACCCAGGACGAACTTTACCGCCCAAGCGTCTTCTGGGACGAAGCCTCCTCCCGTATCGTCAACGAACTTTGCGAGAACGGCATCGAAAACTTCCGCCGCCTGCCCAACACCCTCGGCTTTTTCGTCCCCACTTTCGGCACTCCAGGCAATAGCTTTACCCCTGCGCAAATCGAGGGCCTCACAGCCACGCTTCAACGTGCGCACCCCGACGCCAAAAAAGCCCACCTTGGCCTGGACCAATTCCTCACTGGCGAAGCCGCCGCTCTGGCCGATTACCGCGTCCTCCTGGCCGCCGACACCCCCAGTAAACTGCCCCACCTGCATACTTTCTCCGAGAGCAAGGTGGGCGAGCCTGTCGAGCACTTTGAATTCGACGGCCGCTGGTTCTCCCGCTCCGCCCTCAACTACCTGCTCGGCCTCGCCTTGCTGAAAAAGCACCTGGGCCCCAACGATGTACCCCGCACCGTTCTGGAAATCGGCGGCGGCTTCGGCACCCTGGGCGAAGTCATGGCCAGCGCAGGCATCGAAGGCCTGCGTTATGTGGACATCGACATCCCGCCGACCAGCTACGTGGCCCAGCATTACCTCAGCGGAGCCGTCGGTGCAGACCAAGTCACCACCTACGCCCAGACACGCGACCAGGCCGAGATCGAGATCGAATCCCTCACTCCCATCTCCGTCCTCTGCGCCTGGCAGATCGAAAAATTGCGCGGCAACGTGGATCTCTTTGTGAACTTCATCTCCTTCCAGGAAATGGAGCCCCCCATCGTCCAAAATTACCTCAACCACGTCGCCCGGCTGAACACCCGTTGGATTCTTCTCCGCAACATGCGCGAAGGCAAGCAACTGCGCAAAGCCGGAGGCTGGGCCGGGGTGGACACCCCCATCCTCAGCGACGACTACCTCGCGATGTTGCCCGGCTACGAACTGGTCGAACGCAACGTCCATCCCTTCGGATACCGCACCGTAGACGGCTACCATTCCGAACTCCTGCTCCTACGCCGCAAAGCCTGATCATGAAAAGCCGCACCGTCGCCATCATCCCCGCCCGCGGCGGCAGCAAACGCATCCCCCGCAAAAACATCCGCGACTTCGGCGGCAAACCCATGATCGCCTGGTCCATCCAAGCCGCCTTGGAAAGTGGCATATTTGATGAGGTCATCGTTTCCACAGATGATCCTGAGATTGCCCAAGTTGCCCGCGAACATGGAGCCCAGGTTCCTTTTTTGCGTCCCCCTGAAATTTCGGGCGATCAGGTCGGTCTGAATCCCGTCTTAAAGCATGCTCTAAACTGGTTGGAAATGGATGGCGGCGGATGTCCAAGTTTATTAGGTTGCATCTATGCCACAGCTCCATTTTTGAGGGCCTCAGATCTACGTACGGCCTTTGAGCGCTTGAACGAAAAACCAGAAGCTGAGTATGTGCTTTCCGTGTGTACGTTTCCCTCGCCCGTGCAGAGAGCCATGACTACCAATGAGGCAGGAGAAATCCGTTTCATGTGGCCCGAACTGCGACTGACGCCTTCCCAGGCCTTGCAAGAGTGTTTCCATGATGCAGGGCAGTTTGTCATCGGCAGAGCGGCTTCCTTTTTGCAACAGGAATCCGCGCTCAGTGGCCACTGCCTGCCTTTTGTCCTTCCTCGCTACCGTTGTCAGGACATTGATACGCCCGAGGACTGGGAACAGGCACGCCATCTCTTCTATGCCCTGCAATCAACTTCCGCCTCATGAGCACCCAGCCAAGCTTGCTGCTCTTTTTAGTGGAAGCCTCCATCAAGGTCGGCACTGGGCACCTACGTCGGTGCGCCACACTGGCAAGACATCTCGAAACTTTAGGCTGGCAGACTGAATTTCAAATATTAGGCCATCCCTCTGAATTATTACCGCAAGCAGCGCTCACCGACATCTTGGGGGACCTGCCATGGCATGCTTGTAACTCACCCGTTTCACGTCCAGTTAAGGCGGTCATTATAGATCTCACCCCGGCACTTCAAAAAGAGGCTGTGGCATGGTGTCGAGACCAAAAGCTCCCCTGCTTGGCCCTCGACTATTTACAGCCAGATCTGCTACCGGATGAAGTCGTTACTCTACGTGATCTCAACGGCCAGATGCAAGAGGCCTTTGCGCGGGCTAAACGCCCACAGGCTTATCATGAAGGCGTGGGTTACGCAATGATGCGTCCTAGCATCCTACAGCAGCAGGCCCTTGCCCCGCTTCCAGGACAAAACGGATTATTAGACGTCCTGGTGACCCTGGGTGGAGCAGATCCAAAGGGGTTAACGCTAGAAGCCATAGACCTGCTGCGCCCTTGGCGAAATAGACTGGATCAAGTCATGATCGTGCTCGGGCCTGGAGTCGGTAACGAATTGGAAACACAAGTCCGACACCAAGCGGCTCAACTCAATTTTAAAACCGTCAAAGCCCCCGCCAACTTTGACGAATTACTCAGCCACACGGACCTCGTTTTATGCAACGGAGGGGGGACAGTTCTGGAGGCTCTGTTCCTAGGACGCCTAGTTGCCGTGCTCCCACAGACCGATGCAGAAACTGCTTTTAGCGCTCCGTTTTGTGAGCAGCAAGCTTGCGTATGGGCTCGCGAAATCGGTCAAATCATTGAAACCACCGAGCAAGAGCGGCTTGAGTTCGCCCGCCGTGCTGCCAGTATCGTGGCTGGCAATGGACTGGCCCGCCTCACTGGTGTGATTAGTAGTCTCGCCAACCTCTAAAACTGACTGCTTTAATGAAAGAAAAGATTCTCTTTGTAGCCGCTGGCTTGGCCCAGGCCCCTGCCATCAGGGAGGCCCAGTTGATGGACTACGAAGTGGCGGCCATGGATGGAGATGCAACCGCACCAGGGCTGGCTGATGCACCGACCACCTACGTGGCCAATATTCTTGATGCCCAGGAAATTATTCGTGTGGCACGCGAGTTTGGCGCCCAAGCGATTGTCAGTGTCTGCTGCGACGTCGCGATGGAGGCCGTGGCGATCGCCTGCCAAGAGTTAAAACTCCCGGGTATTCCTTTGGAGGTGGTGCGTGTTTCGAGGAGCAAGCTTTTGCAGAGAGAGGCTATGCGCCGCGAAGGACTTTTGGTGCCGCAATTTGCTGCCGTTCAGACCGTCGAAGCCGCATTGGCCACCTGGGACACTTTTAAAACGGCAGCCGGCGTCATCAAACCCGTGGATGCTTCCGGCAGCCGGGGCGTCAGCTATGTCAATAACCGGGATCAAGTCAGCTCCGCCTTCGAATTGGCAAAGCAGAATTCTCGCTCAGGTCAGGTGATGGTGGAATCCTTCATGCCAGGCATTGAATACAGTGTAGAAGCATGGGTGATCGGCACCGAGGTACATGTCCTAGCCACCTCCATGAAGGTGCGCACCCAGCCCCCTTACCTTTTGGACCGTCAGGTACATTTCCCAGACGATTTGTCTCCCGAACATAGAGAGACCATGATCGCCCATGCAATTCGTGCCATTCAGGCTTGTGGCTTCCGTGATTGCCCGGTGCATTTGGAGTGCATTTATTCCCCAGAGGGCCCTATGATTGTGGAACTCGCCGCACGCGGGGCGGGCTTCAAGGTTTTCACGGAGATGCTGCCACGTGTGACCGGCCTTTCCACCGCCAGGGCCAGCATCCAGGCAGCTTTGGGGGAAGTGCCTGAGCTGCCAGAGCAACACCAAGGCCAGAGTGCTTCACTGGTTTTCATTGACCCGACTCCTGGTGAATTTGTCCAAGCGGAAGGTTTAGATGCAGCTCGTGCTGTGCCCGGTGTTTCTGAGGTAGTCATTTATCCAAAGCCAGGGCAAGCTCTCCACGAGTTGCGCTCTGGGTCTGACCGCGCGGGGCATATCCTCACCTACTCTACCGACCCGACAACCTGTCGTGCCGCAGCCCAGGCCGCATTGAATCACATCCGACTCATCATCCGCTGATGATTATTGACGCCCATACTCATATCCATCCAGACCCAAAAGGTTTCGGTACCCATAAAGACGCCAGTGCCGAAACTTTGGTGGCGAATCTTAAAGCCGCTGGAATCTCCAAAGCCGTTGTTTTGGCCATCGAGCCAGACATGGGCAATGCCTACGTCGCACAAAAGTGTGCAGAGCATCCCGAATTGATCGGGTTCGTCTCTCTCAATCCCCTCGAACCCGAATCCGTCACTGAAGGGCTAACCAATTATGTTCGCAGCGGCAAGATGCATGGGGTCAAACTGCATCCGCGTCGCCAAGGCTTCACCATTGAGCATACCCGGGAAGTGATCCAACTTGTAGAACAGGCGGCCGAACTGCGTGTGCCCATCCTCTTCGATGCCTTCCCCTACGGAGACACTTATTATAAAATCCAAGAAGTGCGGATGATCCATGAAGTCGCGCAAGCCGTGCCCCAGGCAAACATCATCATGGCTCACACAGGTGGCATTCATGTGATGGATGCTCTGATGGTGGTGAAGGGTAATCGCAATGTGGTGGTGGATGTGTCGTTCACCCCTTTTTGGTTTGCAGGTTCCACCGTTTATTCCGATCTCATTTTTGTCCTGCGTAAGCTAGGGGCAAACCGTATCCTTCATGGATCCGACAGTCCTGAGGTACCAGTCGGGCGCTCCGTAGAAGACACCCTCGCACTTTGCGATCAATGTGGCTTCAACGACGGTGACCGCAGTCTCATCTTTGCTGGCAATGCTCAGCGTCTTCTTTCCAAAGCCTCCGCCCAATGACACCTGACGAAAAGCAACGTATCATTCAGCGTTACAACGAACGCCTCAGCAACCTGGGTGAAACCGCCCAGGCCCTGGGCTGGCGGGATAGTTCGCAACAGCGACTTCGTTTTCGCATCCTCGCTGAAGTGGCAGATCTCAGTGGCTGTTCAGCCCTGGATATCGGCTGTGGTTTCGGAGACTTGCTTGACTACATGACTGAAGCTGGCGCCCAAAACGTGAATTACACAGGCACAGACTTAAATCCCGCGCTCATTGAAGTGGCCCAAAAACGTCACCCCGGAGCGAGTTTTCTTGCGACGACAGATCTCAGTCAATTCCCTGACGCATCCCAAGATTACGTATTTCTCAGCGGCTTGTTCAATTTCAAAATTGAAGACAATGAAGGCTTCATGCACGACACTGTGCGCGAAAGTTTTCGCATTTGCCGCAAGGCCGTTGCGTTTAACCTTCTCGGTAGTTACGTGGATTTTAAAGAAGAGCATCTGTTCTATCACGCCGAGCAGGAAATGTTTCACTTCGCTAAAAGTCTCTCACGCTTCGTGACTTTGCGGGCGGATTATCCGCTCTATGAGTTTACCGTTTATCTCCACAAGCCTGAAGCTGTCAAAGCCCTGCACGCATGAGAAAGCTCATTGAGACTCTTTGGACCCCGGTGGCCTGCGATGTGTGTGGCGCTGAAGAGACGGCCCTAAGCACACTAGGCACTCGCATCGGACGCATCATTCAGAAGCATCATGACTACACCTGGCGTCATGAAGACGTGCAATGCACGCAGTGCGGATTCGTCTTTAATCGCCTGAGGCCAACGGCCGAGTTCCTTCACGACTACTACACGGACTGCTGGCCCATCGCATCCACCTCCATTGACATTGTCCCAGACTTCGACGTGGCCGTACGCTTAGAGCTCCTCCATCGCTGGCTCAAACCTAAAGCGCGCGTTTATGAGATCGGTGATAAGTTAGGTGAGTTCCACACCGCCCTCCTCAAAGCTGGCTACGATGTCGCAGGTGATGACGTCATGGCCGAAAGCAGTGAGCGTGGTGAGTGGCTGGATGGGCTCTTTCGGCGGGGTTGCGTGGCAGTTCCCCCCGTCGCTATGAAGCAGGCCTTCGATGCAGTCCTGGCTTATTTCGTCGTCGAACACCTGGCCAATCCTCGGGATTGGTTACGCTCCATGCGCGGGCTTTTGGCCCAAGACGGCGTGCTCGTGATTGAAGTCCCACATTTGGTTAGGCATCCCAAAGATGCCTTGATGCACGAACACTTCCTTTACCTGACGCCTGAGTCTCTCTCTGCCCTGGTGCAGGAAGCGGGGTATGAAGTGGTGGAAATCCGGGACACTGGTGCCAGTCGTGTTTTCGGTTTTTATCTTGTCGCTCGGCGAGTCGAGACATCTCCACTCATCGCCATTGAGCCATTGCAGGATCAAGCGGCTGAGTTGCAAGCCGCCTACCAGCGAGGGCGTGCACTTTTGAATCATGCTCAAGATAACCTCGCCACTAGCGCGGACTTGATCACCCAAGCGGTAGAGGCAGCAGACACGCCCGTTCGCGTTTGCTTTTTTGGGGCCAATCAAACCGCCACCGAGATCGCAACCCACATTGGTGTGGAGCTTAAACAAAAGGCCATCAAGATCCTGCCCTATGATAACTCCGATGCGAAAACCGGCACTCATTTAGAAGGCTTTGAGCTCAGTGTCAAAAAACCGGACCCATCCGAATTTCACCCTTCCGTCCTGCATGTTTGTGTGATTTGCTCTCGCGGCTGGACCCAGGCCATCGCGAGTCAGATCCGTCAGTTCGGTCTCCCTCGTTTCATTCTTGTGGATGGAGCTTCTGGTGAACTGCTCCCCAATCATTGACCAGTATCTCACCCTCATCATTTTATAAAGTATCTTTGCTCCATGGAAACACCCGCACAAATCCTCGACTGTACCATCCGTGATGGCAGTTATGTGGTGGACTACCAGTTCACCGTGGAGGACACCTTCATTGTCGCGCATGGAATTGCTGCGGCTGGCATCCGCCATATTGAAGTGGGTCACGGGCTTGGGCTGAACGCTCAAAATTGTGGCAAAGGCAATGCAGCCATCAGTGATATTGAATACATCACCGCGGCCAAAGCTGCCGTATCGGACAAAGCCCTCATTGGCAGCTTTTTCATTCCTGGAATTGGCACAGAAGATAGCCTGCGCGCCGCGGCAGATGCTGGACTTGGTTTCATCCGTCTCGGCATAGATGTGGATGACCACACGAAGCTGGAACCTTTCGTCAAACTGGCCAAGTCTCTCAAACTGGAAGTCTGGGGGAATATGATGAAGTCCTATCTGCTTCCTCCAGATTCATTTGCCGAAGTCAGTCAGCAAGTGGGTGAATTTGGGGTGGATGTCGTGGCCATTGTGGACTCTGCCGGCGGCATGACTCCCAATGACGTTGCCGCTTATACCCAAGCCACGCTGGCCCGCAGTTCACGGGTGCCTTTGGCCTTCCATGGCCACAATAACCTGACTCTCGCGGTGGCCAATTGCCTCCGTTTTGTCGAATGTGGGGGTGTTTATGTGGATGGCAGTCTGGCGGGTCTAGGGCGTAGTGGCGGCAATGCCGCAACAGAACTCCTCGCCGCCGTTCTCTCCCAGCGGAACAGCCTAGCTTGGCCAGTCGACTGGGAACGCTTGGTTGAATTTGCCGATTCGGTCATGCAGTTCTGCGTGCCCGACCACGCCCGTCCGCGTGCCTCGGAAATTGCGACCGGATTAAACTACTTCCATTCCAGCTTCAGCCCCGTGGTGGAAAAGGCCAACGCTGACGCCAAAGCTCCCCTCTACCGCACGATCTTACGTCTCCCCAAAGACTCGCGAAAAAAGGTCTCCCAAGAGGTCGCTATGGCTGCCGCCCAGCAGGCTGCTTCAGAACCACGCCATAGCAGTCAGATCTCAGATCTACCGAGCAATGGCGATTCACTGGAACGTTTGCAGCCGACATCACTTACGGCGCTTGCGGACCGTCTTCGTGTGCAAAAGGGTAAGAGCCCCCAAGCACGCGTGGTAACCATCGCCCACACCCCGGACCTCATTGGTGCCCGCATCGGTCCCGTACGCAGCAGCCGGATCAGCATTGTAGCTCATGTTGAAGTGAGCACCGCTGAATCCCTCACAGAAGTCCAAAACGCCCTCGCCGATTCTTGTGATTTCTGGCTCCTGGATAAGCGCCTGGAAAAGTTGAGCAGCCATCGTCTCTCTCAGCCTCAGTTCCTGTATGATGATGATGCAGTCATTGCCCAGGCGGTCGCAGATGCACTTCAAATGCTCCAAGCCACTCAGGTCTCCGTGATCGGCGATGATGCTGGGCAGCGAGCAGCCATCGGCCAGATCACTCAAGTGGTGGGAAATCATATTCCGGTGGATGCGCTGGTCACCAGTGATTCCAAATCTCCAGCTACCAGAGATGATTTGCAGCAGGTGCGCGACGGAGGAGCTGTCCTCATGGTGCGAGCCCGGGCGCTGACAGAAGAGGCATTTGCGGAAGCTCGTAGTCGAGGTATTCAATTGTGGCGGCTGGACTGTGGCCCAGCCCTCGTTGCTGAGGCTGAGCGTCTCATTCATACTTATGATCGTTTCCACCTCGCTGCCGGGCAGGTTAACTTGGATGCCCATACACACATCGTCGCCGGCGGAACAGTCGGGCAGGCAGGAGACCTCGTGGTAGATCATCTCAAGTCTCCACGCTTCATCTTAGGGGAAGCCGATGGCCAAGGCGGCATCCGGCCATTGTCAGAAGCCACACGCTCACGCACGCTGGCAGCGCAACAATGGATCGTGGACCAATGGGGCCTGTAAACTTTGAATCATAACTCATGACAAACGCTGAATTTTTAGACACCCTGAACCAGCCACCGGGCACACGCCCGCCACTCATCGTCGCAGAGCTTTCAGGCAATCATAATCAGTCTTTGGACCGGGCTCTGCAACTCATAGATGCAGCCGCTGATTGTGGTGTGGATGCGATCAAACTTCAAACTTACACGGCAGACACCATCACCCTGGATGCGGATAGCGAAGAGTTCTTTGTTCGCAAACCAGGCTCCGTGTGGGATGGTCGTAGCCTGCACAGTCTATATGCTGAAGCCCACACTCCCTGGGAATGGCATGCTGCGATGGTGGAACGAGCCACGGAAAGAGGCCTTGCTTGGTTCAGCAGTCCCTTTGATTTCAGCGCGGTGGATTTTCTAGAAACGTTGAATCCCCCTTGCTATAAAATTGCTTCGCCTGAGATCGTGGACCTGCCTTTGATTAAAAAGTGTGCACAAACAGGCAGACCTCTGATCATTTCCAGCGGCATGGCCACGGTGGCCGAAATTGAAGCCGCTGTAAAAACGGCTCGTGAGAATGGGGCTCCCCAAATCGTGCTGCTTAAATGCACCACGGACTACCCAGCCTGCCCAAAGACATCGAACCTCCGCACCATGGCACACCTGGGCCAGCTCTTTGGCTGCCTCACTGGCGCTTCGGATCATACCTTGGGTATTGGAGCTTCCGTGGCAGCCGCAGCCCTGGGCGCTTCTCTCATTGAAAAGCACCTGACTTTAGCTCGTGCGGACGGTGGGCCAGATTCCCACTTCAGTCTGGAGCCGTCTGAGATGAAGGCCTTAGTCACAGAATGCCGCGCCGGTTGGGAATCTGTGGGCTCCATCAGCTACGGTCCAGCCGAAACGGAGCGTGGCTATTTACGTGGCCGCCGCAGCCTCTACATCACACAGGATATAAAAGCTGGTGAAGTGCTCACAGCGCAAAATATGCGCAGCATTCGCCCTGGATTTGGATTATCGCCAAAACACTATGAATCCCTGCTCGGCAAAAAGACAGCCAGCGATGTCAAACGTGGCACCGCCCTCTCCTGGAACTTGGTAAATCAGGACTAAAATCACCTTCTCTGAGCGGCTTTAAAATTATGGCGAACATTTCGAGAACTGAAGTCCTAGGAAGAGCGACCATCACGGCGTTAGTCGCGTGTGCGGCCATCTGGGGAATGTTTCATCAGAGGCCCTTCGATTACATTGATCAGACTCGTTTGGACATCATCGGGTTATTCCGTGTGACTTATGGGTTCATGATCGTGCTGCGCTTACTTCTCGTTCGCCCAGCCGCACCTATGGTCCTGGGATGGCGCCAGACATCCCACGTGCTCCGCTGTATTTACCTTTGGATGATTCCTGCGGTCATGATGATGGTGGGCTTCCTTACCCCTGTGGCCATATTGGCTCACATCTTGTTTGGTTCCATCATTTGGCGGCGTTCGAAGGTTTACTCCCTTGAAGATGTCCTCATTCGTTCAGCAGGTTTTTGTCTCCTTTTCCTGAACTCACATTTGAGCTTTTCCGTGGATAAATGGCTCGGGCTCGATTTTGGCTTGAGCACCCCTTCTCTAATTGGGTTGAACTTCTATTGTTGGACGTTTGGCATCCTCATGCTTTCCGCTGGCTGGGAAAAGCTTTGTTCCCCCATGTGGCGACGCGGTTTGGGATTCTTTTATTTTATGTCTCTACGGCATTGGGTAAAACCCAGTTTTCATTGGGCCAATAAAAGTCGTGCGGCTTCGGTTGTCATGAGTTGGGCCACCATTGCTACCCAGTTTTTCCTGGTCTTGGCTCTGTTAGTCCCCTCTATCCGCTGGGTGTCATTCCCGATGTCGCTCGGCTTTGCCATCTCGCTTTGTTTGATGGTTTATCTCGCTTTCCTCAGCACACAGACGCTGCTCAGTTCCGCCTTTCTTTTCGTCATCGAGTTCAGCCCGTATTTCAATGGTGGTCCTGATTTCGCATTGCCCTCAGGCCCCATCGGGACGCAGGCACCTTTGTTGTGGGTCGCCTGCTTTTTCCTTCTGCTGGCGGTCATAAGTTGCTCAGGTCTCGTTAAACTGCGCGGTGGTTTGATCACCACTTTGAGCGCCTGGACAATTGCCCTTCGTCCCATCATGATTTTCGTGGAAACCCACATCTACGGTATCTATATTTTCCGCCAAGTGGCCAAATTACCGGGGCGAGAAAAAGCTGTTCTTGAGAACTGGGACATCAATGGCATCCCATGCGGGCTACAGGCTTGGCACCCACGCACGATCGCAGGCACCACTTATCGAGTGACGGATTATTGCATCGCTGTAAATGAAAATGTCCTTGATCGTGCGGCTGACCGTGCGGAATCCATCGTTGATCTCGGCTATGCAGCTTTTCTAGAGTTGTCTTCGTCTGAAAGAAAAGAAGTCACCGAAATTGACTTCCAAGTCCGCGTCTTCAATCCTGAAGAAACGTTTGTCCCAGATACCTCCCATTGGTTGTCCGCTCCCTGGCAGTCCATCGGCGTCATCACAGGATTTCCAGACCATCCTCACTTTGTTCCTGGCGGTAAACCGCCCGATTACCGAAAAACTTTGCGCTGGCCTGTCACCTTCCAGTGACCCGAATTAGCGCCTTGATCATGACACGGACGCTTTTCATCTATGGCTCTCTTGCTCCGCGGGCTTGTCGGGCGGAAGTGGGTTTGAGCAGGGGGCTTGGGGAGCTTTTTGTGCTTGAGGCGGAGACTTGGCTGCCTGTAGAGGAGAGGTTTGACGCGGGGGTATGGATCAATGCACTGGATATTTTTTCACCGGAGGATCAGGTGAAGGCGGACAGGCTGACCGATGATGTTTTGGAAACTTACCTGCGGGATTTGCCTGTGGTGGAGGGTGTGCCTTTGCATCGGGCTTTCAGGGCGGCTTGTTTGGGGATGACTTGCCGGAAGTGGATCAATCCATATTTGGTTAATCTGGAGATGGCCCGGCGAGTTTTTGAGGGGGCAAGGTACGATCGCCTGGTGGTGGCTCCGGGAGCGGGAATCAGTTTTCGGGCTTGGCGACAGGTGGCGGAGCAACATGGGCTACCTGTTGTGTTTTTACCTCAAGAGCCGCGACCTTGGTCTTTGAAGCGTCGCTGGCAACGGCTGGTCAATCGATGGAAAAAGAAGCCTGCCCCGGTGGCGACAGCCTTGCAGGGGAAGCTTGGGGGACAGCGAGCTTCGGTGCTGTGCTGCAGCATTCGGCTTTCGCGGATGCTGCAGGGGCAGCCGGAGTCGTTGGACCTGGACTGGGCCTATGTTTCGGATGAGCTTCTGGGCAAGCCGGAAGGGGCGGAGTTTGAGCGGCTTAAATCTGGCTATGCTGAATGGTGGCGGAAATGTGCGGACGAACTGCGAGCTTTGCTGAAGGATAACCCGGGCGATCCGCGATCCATTTTGTTAGACCTGGGCGAGGGGCAGTCGCGCGAAACGTATCCGCGTTTCGCCTGGAAGTATTTGAGGGCCCGCGATCACCTTGCCCAGGCGCGGCCAAAGCTGCTGCTGTGCGATACCCAGGAAGGCAGTGATGAACGGGCCTGGAGTCTGGCGGCCAGTGAGCTGGGCATCCCCGTGGCGGCCTACACCTATGACCACATTCCTCAGCCGCGTTTCAGCTTTAGTCCGGACTGGCTGCTGTGTGACAGCGGACGCAATGCCCACATTGCCCAATTGCGAGGACATCAGGCGGATCGCATCGTGCCGGTGGCCTCCCATCGGCGGCCAGCGGCGGCGCTCAAGGAGCGCGATGGTGAGAGCAGCAAAATCCTTCTGTATGCGGACAGCTACTATTCAGGGACTTCGGCGACGGTGGAGCCGCAGCGCAGCTATCTGCATTATCGGCTGCTGGTGGAAACGGCCCGCCAAATGCCAGGGCATCAGTTCCATTTAAAGTTTCATCCCTTGAGGGATCGTAAGAAGGTGGAGCAGTGCTTTATCGGCATGGATGAGGACGAACTGTATGTGCGCATGCGTTACATCGAGTCGCTGAATCCGCCGCCCAATGTGAAGATGATTCCGCCAGAGGAAGACATGCTGGTGCATCTTCAGAAGGCTGGCGTGCTGCTGAATTCAAACTCCACGGCCGGGCTGGAGGCCTTTGTGCTGGGGGTGCCGGTGATCTTTCTTTATGAGCCAAATACGGAGCTGGGCTTTCCGCTGATTCATGAGCATGGGGCCTGCCTGGTGGCGACGACTTCGGACTCACTCGCGGCTGAGGTGGCCAGATTGGAAAACGATCCCGCCCATGCGGCGGCCCAGATCCGCAACCAGCGCCGGTATGTGGATGAATTTTACTGGTCGTCTGGTCGCCAGAGTCTAACCGAAGGTATTCAAGCCATCTTGAGGGAGCAAACGGCCGCCCACATCGCCTCCACAGGAACTGCAGAGGCGGATCCGTAGGCTCCGGCTTCGTTAAACTGACGTGCCGCCAGGGCAACGTTATGCGGGGTGGGCCAATGCCATTTGCCCTCATGGGTGGGTCCGAAAACGGTGACCGTGGGGATGCCAAAAGCCTGCGCAAGGTGGGAGGCGGCACCATCAATGCAAAGCACGCTTTGGGCTGCGGACACAAGATGCAGGTACTCTTTCAGGGAGGTCTTGCCAGCTAGGTTGAGCACAGGAAGGCTGCAGAGGTCAGCGATGGACTGGCAATGGGCGACTTCCCTTTCGGAGCCGCCTCCGGCAATGACCACGGGCATGGAAGGATGCTGTTTTACCAGCCGTTGAATGATTTCGGCCCATTGATCTTCTCCCCAAAATTTTCGTTTCCAGGCGGCGGTTGGGTTGATCAAAATGAAGGGACCCACAGGAAGCGCGGGATGCTTCCAGTCAGCAGGCGGCTGCTTGAGCTGTGGAGCAATAAATTCCGTCTCTTCCTTGCCGCTGACCACCCGCCAAAAGTAGCGGGCCCAATATTCGGCAGACGGCGGTTCCAGACGAATGTCATGAAAAACAAACCGGTACCACCAGCGGATGTGGCGCGGTTTGTTCACGATGAGCCGCCGCTTCCGAGTGCGCAAACGAAAGGCCTGCCAGACAGCGCGGGAACTCCAGCTCGTGGTCCACACCTCGCTAAATCGCTGACGATTTTCAGGTCCCCAGACGCAGCCAGGCATCAGCTCGACCAAAGGACGAAAAGCATCCCTAACAAAAAGTGCAGTCGAATTTCCAGCCACCTGTGCGAGATGATGGGCGCTGGGTTGCAGGAGGAGTACGTCCCCGAGCTGCTTGTCACTGACGATGGCGGCGGCCTCACTCATGCACGGGCGGGCAAAAGCCCTGCGTAGATGTTTCTGATCTTGCGCACGGTGCCGGGCGTGGAGAAGCGTTCGCGAACGATGGCATGGGCATCTTCAAAACGAAAGTCTGCCGCGATGGCGGGCATCGTCTGTTGGAGGAGGGCTTCCAGGCACAAGGCCAGTGTTTCCGGCTGCTGTGGTGGAAAGAGGAATGAACCCTCGTGGATGAATTCCGGGATGAGGCCTGTGGCCGCTGCCAGCAAGGGCACGCCCGCTGCCACGCATTCCAGGGCCGCCATGCCAAAGCTCTCGCTGCGGGAAGGATGGATGGCCAGCGCGTATTGCCGCAGGCAGGTACGATAGTCTTCGCGGACTCCAAGAAAGGTGACTTCGAAGCGTTTGAGACGGCTGGTTTCCAGGACTGCCGCAGGTTCTGAATCCAGCAGATCGCCCAAAAAATCGATCTTCGGCAGGGGGCCCGCCGGTAGCCTGGACTCCAGCAGCAGCAGTGCTTCCACGAGGTCCTGCCAGCCTTTGCGAGGGATGATGGAGCCGAGCACCAAAATGCGTGCAGGCGGGTCCGCAGCCCAGGGGATGGGCGGGAGGATTTCTTCTTCCTTCACGCCATTGTGCACCAGCGTCAAAGGGCGCTGCCCGGAGATCCAAGGACGCACTTTGTTAAACAGGTCATCCCCCACGGCGATGAGGTGGGCGTGGTCCCCACAGCGGTATTTTTCAAAGTCGCGCTGGCTCATGCCGGGGGTGCGAAGCGTCAGCACCGGCACGGCTTTCAATGCCTGTGCCAAGGCCAGACCGAGAAGGCTATCCGGGTGGTCATTGGTATGAATGATCACGGGACGCCCCGGCTGCAAAAATTCCTTCAGATGGCTGGCGGCCCGGCGGGCAAACAGGCGGTTTCCCCAAAGCCTTGCGGGCAGGCTACGAGAGGCAGGAAAAGGCAGCCGCGCCCATTTGACCTGATGCTCCTCGCAGTGGCCTGTGAGCCAGCCTTTTTGCCCAGTCAGCAAGATGGGATCATGCTGCTGCATGGCGGGGGCCGTGAGAAGCCGGGACAGGGACTTCTGGGCTCCAGCGAGGTGCACGGAGTTTTGGACAAAGACGACTTGGGGAAGCATGGACAGCCCCTCTTTGGCTCACGCAAAGCGGTTCTGCAAGGCACGCATCAGCCTCCAGCCCAATCGGCGGCCCAGAGTGACCTCTGCCTGGGACATGCGCTCGACGGCCTGTTCGGCATCCAGCTTCAGTTCCCCCTGGCAAAAACTACGGACCGCAGGAATGGAAAAAGCGGCCAAAGCGTGGTCGTAATGCTGATAGCAGGCAGCGACCAACCCCAGCCGCACCAGGCGGCGCAGGGCTTTGGGAGAGTCCGTCTTCAGCCCTTCGGGATGCTGCAGATAGAGTACATCCGCATGCATGAGTTGGCCACGTGAGAAGGGCAGCGCGCCATCGGCCATGGAGTAGGGCTTCTTTTTCGTGGCCCTTCGCCACTCATGATTTTCCAGCCAGCGCATGGGGACAAAACCATCCCGGCGCACCCGCTGATCAATCTCAGCAAACAGAGGCTGCTCCTCATACATGGGGAAAAATGAAACCTCGGTGCGGATACCGACGAGGTCCTCTTGCAGGGTCTTCACGGCTCCGTCGAAGACTTCGACCTCCATGCTCTGCACATCAATTTTCATGAAGGCAGGCTCCTCAATGCTTTCGCTCTGCAGCACATCGTCGAGGCGCTGGCAGGGGACCTTCACGACTTTATCGAGATTGTAAAAGTCGCCGCGGGCAAAAAGTTTTCCCAGGTCCTGACGGGCCGTGTACTTTGAAGAACAGCCGCGTTTGGAGTAAAGATTCAAGGCAAATTCTCCGGCCTCGGCAGCAAGGGCAACTGGAACAAACTTCACGTTCTTCCAGCCCCCACCAATCCCCGTGCGACTGAGCCGGGCGCATTCTTCAGGATCAGGCTCAAAACCCACGTAGTTTGTTGCTGCAGCCAAAGGGCCAAGGTCCGTGTTTACGCCACCACGTGCGCCTACATCCAGTGCTGTCAGTCCAATTTTTTGTGCCAGGGAGAGCAGAATTTGATCCATTGTGAAAAAGGCTAAATGAGAATAACCTTTACCGCAAGCTACGCCTCTAAACCCAGTGGCTTTTTAGCCAGAGAGTGGGCATCACCTCTCACTCTTCCGTTATTGGAGGTGGTGGAGGAGTTGCTGCCTTGGTCCGAACAATGTTCATGGCACCATTGAGTTCGCCGCCTGGTTCAATGGAGACTGACCTCGCGGTCAAATCACCGTTAACTGAACCCTGTGTCCCGATGACAAAGGGGCCACTGGAAAAGAGCGTGGCAGTGATCCTGGACTGGATATCGATCTCTTCGGCGTGAATTTCGTTGAGAAAGACCACATCGGACCCTTTTTCCACAATAAACCGACGGCAGCGCACTTCACCAATCATGGTGCCGGAGGCACGAATGATGACATCCCCAGTGGCCATGACATTGGCCTCCAAAATGCCCTGGCAGCGAAGATCTTTGCACTGAATGGTTTCGGCAGAAACCTGACCGCGCTTGCGAATGAGCACATCACCGCGCGTTTTGATGGACTGGCCAGAATGCATGTTCACTTCCACGTCCTCGAGCGAAATGGTACCACCACAGTTTGGGCACTGGGTGGAGCGTGTGGAGCGGCTGACCTTAAATTTATGACCGCAGTCAAAGCAGTCTGCATCCTTGAAGTACTGGTTGCGATACATCCCCTCGTTCTTCATTTTCTGAAGGGTGCTGGCGCTCATGAGCGCCGGAGCGGGAGTGGGGGGCGGAGAAAAGGACTGGGGCCTTTTGGCGACGGATGGTTCTTCCCGAACTTCGGGTTCGGGGCGAAAAGGAGGTATCGCAGATTCAGCCGCCACAGGGGTGGAAACAGGCGGGACAGAGGGAATGTGCGCGGGTGCCGGGCTGGCCTGCTGCTTTAAAAAGACGCCAAAACCGCCTTCAGCCGCCTCTTCTTCAGACACAGGCTGGGCCATCTCTGCGGCGACAGAATCGGCCGCTGGTTCGAGCGCTTCAGCTTCTGGTGCAGGCGGGGCTGCAGGAGCCGGGGCGGGCTTTGGGGCAGCATCTGCCCAGGGATCTGGCATGCCCATGCCAGAGCGCGTGACGCTGGAAGCCGCGACTTTTTTGCGATGGATGCTCAGATGCACCCCGCATTTTTTGCAAAAAGTGGAGACAACAAGGCGCGGCTCATACTGAGCCGCGCCACATACCGGGCACACCACCTCGATTTGATTCTTGGGTGGACCCGGACGGTCGCTTTTAGAGCCGAAAAGACTCCGAAACACTCGAAGGTGATTCTATAATTTGAGGGTTTATGCGGAGGCGGGGCGATTGCCACCCAGCGGTGCAGGCTTGGAGGCCTCAGGCTTACGGCCCACTTTGGAGGCACCCATGAAGGTTGCACCTTCTTCGATTGAGAGCGTGCCAGCGTCGATATCGCCGACGAGGATGGCGTTGCTCTTCAGTTCGCAACGCTCGACAACCGTGATGTTGCCTTCGACTTTGCCAAAAATGATGACGGAGCGGGTTTTGATTTCACCCTTGATCAGAGCGTTCTCACCCACGGTCAGGCTGCCGTCGGACTGGACTTCACCTTCGATTTTCCCATCAATGATGAGGTCGTGGGAAAATTTGATGGAGCCTTTGATTTCGACGTCGTTAGAGAGAACGTTTTTACTGGAATTCATGTTATAAGAATTGGATGCGCGTTGGGGTTGTGCAGCAGGAGCGGGTGCGGAGTAGCTGGTTCCACGATCAGCCGATGAGGCCGGTGCGGGGGCCTCAGCGCGGCCTGTTTCCTTTTGCCCTTCTGTGGGTTGTCCGATGATTTGCCTGAGCATGGCTGATAAGTATAAGGGGCCTGCGACTTGAGTGTCAATGTCGCGCTGTGTTTTTTTATTGACCTGACGAATTTCAAAAAATGGGAAACTGCGCTGCGTGTGGTGCAGGATCCAACGAACTGTGCAAAAGCCATGCCAGTGGGAACGTTTTTTTCCAAAGATCTTCCTATGCACCCCGTCGAGCACCAGATTCTACAAACTCGCCGTGAATTTCTCGCCACATCGCCACATCGGCCAATGGCATCGGAGCGCTAGCTCTGGGGGCCCTGCTGACTCAGGAAGGTTTCATTTCACCCGCAACCGCAGCCACTTCCGGGGCCTTGGCGAATCCGCTAGCTCCTTGGGCACCGAATGTCCCGGCCCGGGCAAAAACTGCATCTTCATTTTCATGGAGGGAGCGCCGTCCCAGATGGATCTCTTCGACCCGAAGCCGAAGCTGAATGAGCTTCATGGACAGCCGCTCCCGGATAGCATGACGAAAACGTCCGGTTCGCCTTCATCAAAAAGGAGAAGGCACGCCCGATGGGCAGCCCGCGCAAGTTTGCCAAACATGGGCAATGCGGCATGAATTTCAGCGATCTGCTGCCGTAACTGGCGGCACCAAAGGCGGTCAGATCTAGGGCGAGACAGGCGACATTGGCCGGAGCATCTTACGCGACTCGGTGGACCGGCATGACTCCCTCCCTTTTTCAACCAATTTTGGGTTTGATCACCTCCGCCTCACGGATGTAGCCGGGCGGCTGATCAAGGAATGGATCGCCCAATAGCTCCCCTGCCCTGGTGAAATGCACCTTTACTCAGTGGGGGCACGCATCAGGTTCAGCAGTTCCTTGCGGTCCACCTGAGGGGCAGGTTTGGCAGCCGGCTTGGCAACCACTTTAGGAGCCGGCGCTGGCCGTGGTTTGGGCTTGGCCGCAACAGGCTTAGATACGGCGGCAGCGGCTGGAGCCGATGGCTTGACTGCGGCCGGAGGGACTGGTCTAACCACAGGTTTTTCAGCGGTCTTGGGTGCGGCTTTTGCCACATCTGCCAAAGTAGCGGCGACAGGTTCCTGCGGTGCCTCAGCAGTAGGTGCGGTGGCACCGCCCATCAGGGTCGTTTTGCCAGAGGCCAGATCGCGGATGATGTGCGGGCCATCCACTTTCACCTGGGTGCCATCAATGGTGATTTTTGTAGAGTCTCCTTCGGAGGTGATGAGTCGTCCGTTGTGTTTCACCATGGCCTGGCTGCCCTGGAGAATGGCTGCCTCAGGCGTCACCAGAATCTCCGGAGCCTGGGCGAGAATGGGAGACTCCACTTTTTTGACCAACATGGCCCCGCCAGTGGCGAGGTACTCCAGATCCGCAGCCCCTGAACTGGCGGGACGAGATTTGATCTTGGCCCCGGAGATTTCCACCACACCGATGTTTTGGACCTTCGGGAAACGGGCGCGCATCTGCGCTTCACTGAGCTGGAAAACTTCCGCGTCAGGCCCGGAAGAAGCCTGCGGTGCCGTGCAGGCAACCACGACGGAAGCAGCCGCAGCAGCAAGGACAGCCCGGGAAAGAGCCACAACATCAACAGAAGAGAAATTCATGGGGGGAACTGAACATAGCGGATCGGGAAGATCCTTTCTAGCAAGAAAGCGACAGGGATGCGTGCCTTTATACTCCCCAGAACTGGGAAAGTCACACAGCCCTACAGGGGGGCAAAAAAACCGCCCACTCGGCTTCCTTATCCAACAGGAAAACAGGTGGGGCAGTCCTTCATCATCTCAAGACCAGGCTTTGCGCAATTCCCCGCCTGCACGCTCATGCGGCAGCCAAAGGATGCCAATGGCAGTGGGCTGGATCTTGGTCTTCGTGGGGGTGAGTTTGGTCGTTTCCAGAACCAGCGCGGTGGGATCGTATTGGTCGCGGATTTTTTGGGTGTCATCGGCGAGCTGCTTTTCCAATTCAGCGATGTCGGCCTGGAGGCGTTCCAGTTCAGCTTCTGCTGCTGCGGCTTCCTGATGCTCGCGCATGACGCGGGCGGCGCTGGTGACGGTGCTCGCTTTGGCCACCGAGGCGATGCCCTTTTTGCGGCCAAAGAAGGCTCCCAGCAAACTGGTGCCGATGGAGACGGCGGTGGAAAGCTTGGCGCTGGTGGCCTGGGACTTTTGCGTATCCACTTTCGTCTGCGCGCGGATGGCTTTTTCTTCCATCGCCTTGAGCGCCTTGGCGGTCTTCTCACAAAGTTCTTCAATGGCGGCATCGCGCATCTCACGTGCCGTCTGGGTGATGCGGGCTTTGAATTCATCCACCTTTTCACCGGGATTGGAAAATGCCTCCAGCAATGGGCTGAAGCTCACCTCCAGGTTGTGGTTGGCATACACCCAGTCCACATAGTCTTTCTTGATGCTGCTGTAGGTGCTGGACTTCATGGCTGCTCCGGGAAGGTCAGTGTACTCGGCACCCTCGGTGGCCTCAGACTCCCAGGTGCCGAGATCCACGGCCCGTGGAATTTCGACAAACTTGTCCCAGAGCACCCGCTGGTTTTCCACATCAATGGGATTGACCAGGGTCACGGTGCTGCGCCCGCTGATCTTGCGGCGTGGATCGTCAAAATTCACCTCAGCGCTGCGGAGGATGGCCGGGACATAACAAAGAGTGTCGGAAGAAACTTCCGAGCGAAGAAAGTACTCCGCCGTGCCTTCGGGCAGCTTGGGCTTGATCGTGTTGCGGTCTGCCGCAGGGGCGGCGGTGGCTCCTGGGGGCAGGAAGCCGTCGTCCTCGCCTGCCGTTGCGGCGCTGCCCTTGGCCGGGCGCAGCGGGTCCATGAGGCGCTTCACCTGGTCGCGCGCCAGCGGGCCGCTGAGGTAGCTCATGATCCAGCGCACGTGGAAGATGGCCGGGCCGTCTTCATGGACGTTGTTCATGAGGAAGACGCGGTTGCCCAGGCCGGAAATGGAGGTCTCCAGAGTCTTGCGGTCGAACTGGCCGCCGCTGCTGCTGATGGCCCCTTCCAGGCCGTCGAGCAGGCGGGCTTTGTCACGCTCCGTCTGCAGGCGACCGATCCACCAGGTGCCGATGTTCGCCAGGGCCTTGTAGTCGAGGTCCACCGGGTTCTGTGTGGCGAGCAGGATGCCGAGACCGAAGGCGCGGGCCTGCTTCAGCAGGATCATCATCGGCTTCTTTGAAGGCGGCATCGCCGTGGGCGGCAGATAACCGTAGATCTCATCCATGTAAAACAGGGCGCGGAGGGATGTGGTGCCCTGCTGGCTGCGCATCCAGCCTAACAATTGATTCAACAGCAAGGAGACAAAGAACATGCGCTCACTGTCTCCCAGATGGGCAATGTTAAAGATGGTGATGCGCGGCTTCCCTTCAGGCGTGTAATACATGCGCTGAATGTCCAGCGGCTCCCCCTCCAGCCAGGTGGCAAAGCCGGGCGAGGCGATGAGGTTGTTCAGCTTCATGGCCAGTGCGGTGCGTTTGGCCTCGGGGCAGAAGGTGTCGATATCCACCACGCCGATCTTGCGCAGCGGCGGCTGCTGGATGTGACGCACGAGGTTTTCCAGCGAGACATTCTGCCCCTTTTTCCAGGCGTAGGCGATGATGTTCGAAAGCAGGATGTGCTCCGGAGACTGCACGGGATCCGCCTCGATGCCCATGAGGCCGAGCAAGGATGAAACGGTGCTCTCGATGCGGTCCCCCAGCGTCTCGGCATCCTCCATCACGGCGGCAGGTGGGCAATCGAGCGAGCTGAGGATGGAGACTGGCAGGCCGGAATTGCTGCCGGGGGTGTAGATGGCCATGTCCACCGTCTCGCGCAGCTTGCGGATGCGCTCGCCACTCTGTCCCCAGTCGGCCAGGCCCTTGGTCCAGAGCTGGGATTGCTGGGTGGCAAATTCATCCACACTAATGCCCTTACGGCGGGCATCGTCTGCATTGACCCAGGGTTTGAACTCCTCGGCGCTCAGATTTGGAAACGTCAGGAGCGCATTGCCGATGTCGCCTTTGGGATCAATGGCGATGAGGGGCACCCCATCCATGGCAGCCTCCTCGAGCAGGGCCAGACAAAGGCCCGTTTTGCCGGAACCTGTCATGCCGAGAACCACGCCGTGAGTGACGAGGTCCTTCGAATCATACATGATAAGGTCATCCTGAAGCTGCTTGGTCTCGAGGTCATAACCGCGTCCAAGATAAAAGGCACCGAGCTTCTCGTATTGATCAGGAGAGATGGTCATGGGATGAAAGAATGGAGTGGATGATAGAGTGCGGAAGGAAAAGGCGACAGCAAAATAGCAGGACGGTCTATGTTCTAACCTGTGGCCCGCCTGCGTGCCTCGCTGGGCGTGATGCCATAGGTCCGGCGGAACTGGCGGTTGAAATTGGAAAGGTCCTCAAACCCGCAGGCAAAGGCCACGGCGGCAATCGTTTCCGGACTTTCCGCCAGCAGGGCCAGGGCGCTTGCCAGGCGGATCTGGATCAGGGTCTCGATGAAAGTGTGCCCCGTGACACGGCGAAAAAATCGGCTGAAGGATTCCGGCCCCAGCCCTGCCACCTTGGCGACTTCTGGCAGGGTGAGGGCACGCTGATGATTCGCATGGATGTAGCGCAGCACCTCGTCCAGCCGCTTTCGGTCCATCAGCGAGACAGTCTCTTCGGGGGCCCGGGCATTCAGGCTGCGGCAGCTTCCGCTGGTGGCCACCTTTTCCAGCAGCTCCACCAGCAGCGTGAGCCGCAGCAACGGAGAGAGCTGGCCGAGTGTCGCCAGGCGCTGCTGCATCTCACGGGCGAGATCTCCCTGGATGATCAGACCTGCCGCCGCCTGCTGCAGCAGGGTCCGCACATTAGCCAACTCCTGCGCTTTTAGGAGGCCGCCGCCAAATGTTTCCGGGTGGAACTGTACGACAATGGCGGCCGATTTACGGCAGCTCGCCTCACTGAACCAGGCGTGCGGAAGCTGCGGGCCGAGCAACGCCACATCCCCAGGCTGAAAGGGCTCCACCGTATCCCCCACGAACCGCTGCCCATGGCCCGCCGTGATGAGCGTTAGTTCCACCTCGGGATGATGATGAAAGGGGGCCGTGAAATGACGACCGGTGATTTCCTTCCACGCAAAGGAGGAATCTCCAGGCATTTCAATGCGCTCAAACTGGGATCGGGTTCGTGACTGGGTCACCATGCAAAGTCAGTGTAATGGGGCAGAGCACAGAAGGTCTAGAAGTTTACGCCGGGGTGTGATAGATCGTCGCCATGTCCGCCTCCCAAGACCACGGCCCGCGCCGCGAACTGAAGTCACGAAACACAGGCTGGGCCCGTCTGTTGGCTCGTTGGGCCTGTGCCTCCAATCTTTCCCCCAATGCCATTTCAGTGCTGAGCATTGTCTTTGCTGCGGGCTCGATGACCTGCTTCCTGCTGGTGCCGGAACAGACAACACCGCTGGCCTCGGCCCTGATGTGGTTCGGCGCAGCGGCGGGCATCCAGTTCCGGCTTCTATGCAATCTTATGGATGGTATGGTCGCCGTGGAAGGCGGGCGGGCCACCGCCACCGGGCCCATTTTTAACGAAGTGCCAGATCGGGTGGCCGATGTGCTCATCCTGGTGGGTGCGGGCTACAGCACGCGGGTGGATCCCGGGGTGATCAAGCTGTTTGACCTGCTGCCGCTGGGCTGGGCCTGCGCCGTGCTGGCCATGGGCACGGCCTATGTACGTCTGCTGCAGGGCACCCTCACGGGACAGCAGAGCTTCATGGGCCCCATGGCCAAACAACACCGCATGGCCGTGCTGACACTGGGTGCCCTGACGGCCCTGGTGGAAAGCTTCTGCGGGCGCGAGCCTGTGGCCATTCATTGGGCACTGGTGATCATTTTCACCGGGGCCGCCTTCACCTTTTGCCGGAGGCTGAATCTCATTGTCCGCAGCCTGAAGGCGAAAGCTTAATCCTCGACACCGACGCCTAAGCATAAAAAATCCGCTCACGATGAAGGGAGCGGATTTTTTTGAAAACAGGAGAGCCAGGGTTTGGCCGCTGATCAACCACCGTAGAAGCTGGCGATCTTCTCATTCACGGAGCGAAGTCGACGGGCGATGGTCTTGCCCACGCCGATGAGCAGCCAGGCCGCCGGGCGAGGATACTCATTGATGTAGGCCTCCAGGCTTTTGGAATCAATGTGCCACACTTGGCTGAAATCCACCGCCGTCACCGTGGCGCTGGCCGCAGAGGGATCGAGCAGGTTGATCTCGCCCACGGTTTCACCGGATTGCACGCTGCCCAGCAGCACCTTGTGCCCGCCGCGCATGGCGGTGGCGTGAAGCTTGCCTGAAATGATGTAGTAAAGACCCGTCTGGGCCATGCCTTCCTCGATCAGATGCTGGCCTGGCTGGACCGGGCGAAAAACGCCGTAGCCGCTGAGGATGTCACGATCATCGTCACCAAGAGGTTCAAGAATTCCGACAGGAGGAAGTTGGGGGGAAGAGAAATCAGCGCTCATTTTTCAGGAGAATTTGATTTTTTAGGGGGTGAAATCCCGAATGGCAAGCCTGCGGAATCAGAAAGCATGAATTCGACGACAGAAAGTGACGATAGGACTGCAAATGGCAGGCGTAGAATTACCACTGGCGCGCTTACTTCGATTCTCTGGCCCCTCGCATCTAAATTTTGCTGGATTTCCCAGGTGACTCGTTCAGAATCGCCCCTCCTTACCCATACGCCAACTCAGTACAACCAACATGTCCGATCAAAACTCCTCCTGCTGCCGCCGCCTCGACCTCGCTTTCGCCAACCTGATCACACGTCTCTGGGTGGCGCTTCGCCTGTTCATGGCCGGTGTGGACAAGTTCCGTTCCGGTGATGGTGCTGCGGCAACCTTCAATGCAGGCAACTATCAGACCAAGACGGACCAGATCGCCAAGCTGATGACGGACAACAGCATGCTGCCTTCTTTCCTTCCTGCCTCCGCCATTGAAGCCTACGCTCACAGCGTCGGTTACATGCTCCTCGCCGTCGGCGTCTGGGTGGCCATCGGCCTGTTCAGCGAATTCGCCCTCGTTGCTGCTGGTTTTGCCTTCCTGTCCCTTGGCTTCGGCCTTGCTGCCCTGCCGGACGACATGGAACTGACCGCCAACATCGGCGTCGGCATCCTGCTCACCGCTTTCGCCCTCTACACCAATAAGAGTGGCTACCTGTCCCTTGATGGCATCTTCGGCCGTGGCCGTGCTAAAAAGGCTGCCAGCACCGAAGGCTGATTGCCGCTGCGCAACGTAAATTACGTGAAGCTATGAGCACGACTCCTTCCCCTACCCCCAAGCCCAGCGGGCTGTCCAAGTTCATTGACCGCCGCTCCTTCCTGCGCACCAGCGCCGTCAGCGGCGCTGGGTTGTACCTCGCCACCAGCAAAGGTGCCATCGCCCAGGGCACTGAAACCGGGCGCAAAATCAAGTGTGCCCTCGTCGGTTGCGGTGCCCAGGGCGACCGCCTTCGCGCGGCCGCTTCCCAGCTCCCCACCGGCATCCAGTGGGTGGCCGTCTCCGACATTCGTGAGGACAAGCGCCGCGTCATGGCCCGCTACATGGAGCTTCAAAACAAGCACCAGGTGGACGGCCCAGTCGCCCAGTTTGAAACCATCGAGGAGATGCTCGACAAGCAGGCCGATATCGAAGCGGTCTTCATCGCGACCCCCGACTTCCTGCACGCACCGTTTTCCCGCCTGGCACTGTCCAAAGGCAAGTCGGTGTATTGCGAAAAGATGATGTCCAACACCATCGAAGGTGCTCGCGACATGGTGAAGGCTGGCCGTGAATTCAACGGCATCTTCCAGATCGGTCACCAGCGCCATTCCAATCCCCGCTACGTCCACCTTCGCGAAAAGATCATCAAGAATGACCTGCTCGGTCGCGTGACCCATTGCTATGGCCAGTGGAACCGTGGCGTGTCCGCCAGCACCCCGCTGGGCGCACCCAAAAAGAATCCTGTCTCTCCAGAACTGCTGGCCCGCTACGGCTACGGCAGCATGGAGGAGTTCCTGAACTGGCGCTGGTTTGCCAAATACGGCGGCGGTCCCATCTCCGATCTCGGTGCCCACCAGATTGACATGTTCAACTGGATGTATGAGACCACCCCGGTCTCCCTCTACGCCGCTGGTGGTGTTGATTATTATGATGGCACCCCCGGCCCGGACGGTGCCGCAAAGGCGAAGTTCGAGCTGCCGGATAACGTCATGTGTCTTTATGAGTACAAGCTGCCTTCCGGCACGATGCGCGCCTACTATCAGGTGCTCACCACCACTGGCAGCCAGGGCTACTATGAGAAGCACATGGGCGTGGCAGGCTCCGCCATCATCTCCGAAAGCCCCACCTCCAACCAGGTCTATGCCGAACCCGGCCAGGACTGGACGAAGTGGACCACCGGTGACAACCCCATCCTGGTCAAAGCCCCGGACAACATCAAAAACAAGTTCTGGGAGCACAACCGCTCCTGGACTAAGCCTGCACCGAAGTCCTACGCCGTCTCCGGCGTAGCCAAGGCCGTGGCCGATGCCCGTGAATCCAAGGCTCTCGACCCCTGGGAAATTCCGGTCACCCTCAGCGTTTACCCGCACACTCCTCACGTCGCCAACTTCATCGAAGCGGTGCAGATGAAGAAGCCAGAGCATCTCACCTGCAATGTCATGGATGCCTTCAAGTCCTGCGTGACAGTGCTGAAAGCCTACGACTGCTTGCAGACCGGCCAGAAGTACACCTTCACCCCCGCCGACTTCGAAGTCTGATCATCGAATTGAACGAGGGAACGGAATCCAGTGCCTAAAAGACTCAAGCCATCACCCGCTTGCTTCCATTTGCACTTTTCTGTTCCCTCTTTTTAATATTCCGCCGTTCTTACCGTCTAAGACGACAGGCCAAACCGAGGCCGATCCAACCAACGATTCCCCCACATGAAACACACGACCCTCGCCCTCGCTGCCATCGCAGCCCTCAGCACTTCTGTCTCCGCTCAGGAAATGGAAGAGATCAAAATCGAATTCCCAAAACCGATGTTCATCGGCACTCCGGTCCCGGCCAAACTGCCGAACCTCGAGCAGCCTGATCCATCCAAGATCATCAAGTCCTTCCAGGCCCCTAAAGGCACGGTCAATCTGGCCAAGGACAAGGAAGTGACTTCCAGCGATCCGGCCCCGATCATCGGTGAGCTCACCCTCGTGACCGATGGCGATGCCGACGGTTCCGACGGCTGCTTCGTCGAACTCGCCCCTGGTCCTCAGTGGGTGCAGATCGACCTCGGTGCTCCGACCTCGATCAACAAGATCGCCACCTGGCACTACCATAAGCAGGCTCAGGCCTATGTGGACGTGGTCATTCAGGTTTCCGACGACAAAGAGTTCAAGACCGGTGTCACCACCCTCTTCAACTCTGACCATGACGACACCCTGAAGATGGGCGCCGGTGCAGATCCTGCTTACATCGAAACCAACCATGGTCGCGTGATCGATGGCAAAAACACCAAGGCCCAGTACGTCCGCCTTTACAGCAATGGCAACACCTCCAACGAGATGAACCACTACTGCGAAGTCGCCGTGTATGGCGTTCCTGGGAAGTAAGCCAGTCCGACAGCTTTAATGAAAGCCGCCGCCAGAGTGATCTGGCGGCGGTTTTTATTTTGGCGGGATCTGCCTCATGAAAAATGAGTCCCTTTGCCCTGCCATTCCGTCTTGCTTTTGCCTGCCCCATGCCCGCTTATTAGACTGGTTTCCAAAAAGATTGTCCGATTGAAAAGGCGGGCGCGGTGGGATGAGTGGCAAGGCAGGAGCGCAGGCTGCTATCTTCATGATAACAGCCAAGCGAATAACGCCGCCAATCGTCCCACCCCGCCGCCGCTTTTCGGACAAGATTTTTGGAAACCGGTCTAAAAGCGTGGCCAGCCGTCGGCCATTCAGGAAAAGATCGTCATCAGGTATTGGACAGTGCCTTGACGTACTTGATCCAGCTTCCATCTTGCAGCCTGCTTTTCTTCCCTCATGCCGACCATTCCAATCCTGATGCCCCAGTTGGGCGAGTCCATTGCCGAGGCCACCATCGTTCGCATTTTGATCGAACCAGGCCAGCAGATCGATGCCGGCACGGACATCTTTGAGGTGGAAACGAACAAGGCCACCATGGCTGTCAGCAGCCCCTGTGCAGGCCATGTTTCGGCCATCACTGCCCAGGTGCAGAAAAGCTACGCCGTGGGCTCCAATCTTGCCTCCTTCGATGTTTCGGATGAAGACGCCCTTTCCATGGGGTTCACCGAATCCCCAGCCCCTGCACAATCGGCCCCGCCCAACAGCATGCCGAGCGCAGATTCGCTGCACTTCCAGTTCAACGAAGAGGACAACATCACCGGTTATCAGCCAAAGGTCGAGCCCGTCGTCGGGGGTGCCCTGCCCGTGCCCGCCGGGGCCACAGGGGCCAGCTACATCTCGCCACGGATGCGCGCCCGCATGAATGAACTGGGCCTGAATGCCTCCGACCTCGCAGGCATCGCCGGTACGGGTGCTGGTGGCCGCGTCACCGTCGAAGACTTTGAAAACTTCCTGCGCGGCCTGGAGCAGCACCGCCTCACTCCGGCTTCGCCCATGCGCATCGCAGTGGCGGATTCCATGCGCCGCAGTTGGAGCCGCCCCCTAGCCACGGTGGGCAGCCCAGTGATTCTCGACGCCATCCTCTCTCACCGCAAACGCACCAACCCAAAGCCGGGTCCCGCGCTGTACATCATCCGTGCCCTGGCGCTCGCCCTGGCGGAAAACACGGCCGTCGCCGGCCGTCTCATCGGCAGCCGCATCGTGCACCCGCGTGCCATTGACATCGGCTTTGCTGTGGAGGTGGATGATGGGGTGCTTGTCCCCGTTCTGCGCGAGGTGGAAAAGACCCCGCTGGTGCAATTGGTGCCCACATATAATAAGCTGGTGGAGCAGGCCCGCGCCCGCCGCCTGCCCATGGATGTCAACCGTCCTGGCATCGCCACCGTGACGAACTTCGGCACCTTCGGCATCGTCTGGGCCACCCCCATTCCCCTGCCCGAACAGAATCTCGTACTCGGCCTCGGTGCTGGCAGCAAGGTGCCACGCTGGAGCGAGGAGGTGAAGCAGTTCATCCCCGTCACTGAGGCGGAGCTGACCCTCAGCTTTGACCACCGCATCCTCGATGGTGGCGGTGCAGGCCGCCTGCTGGCACGCGTGGCCCAGCTCCTCCAGGAACCTGAGAAGCTGTGAGTTGCATCCGCCGCAAGCCATCCTATTCTGCCCTTCATGAAGTCTGATTCCCGTGCTCCTGCCCCCCTTCTTTGGGTGCCCCTGCTGCTTGTCCTGCTCGCCCTCGGCCTGAAATGGATGAAGCTGAATTCGGACGGCATGAGCCTGCTGCCAAATTTCTCCCCCTGGATGGCCCTCGCCTTCACCGGCACGCTGGTCTTCCCGCGCGGCACCATCCCCTGGTGGGCTTGGCCGCTGATGCTGGTGGGCATCGACTTCGCCGCCATGGGCGGACAGTTCCTGGCCATGGGTGCAGGCCATCCTGAAGTTTACCTCATGTATGTCCTTTACGGAGTGGCGGCCTGGGCTGCCAACCAGATGCGGGGTCAGGCCGGTATCCTCCAGACCTTGCTGGGTGCCACCGCCTGCAGCCTGGTCTTTTACGTCGTCACCAATGTCCTGTCCTGGTGGACGATGCATGAGTACAGCAAGAGCCTTGAGGGCCTTGTCCAGGCACTGACGACCGGCCTTCCTGGTTTCCCGCCCACCTGGGTCTTTCTGCGCAATTCCCTGCTGAGTGATCTGGGCTTCAGCGCCCTGCTCCTGATCGCCTTCAATGCCGAGGCCAAGGTGCGCTCGGCCCCGACCCTTCGCTGGGCCACAGTTGCTGCCTAACGCACAGCTTTACTGGTGAAACCCATGCCGGAGATTTTCCGGCAGCGGATGACTGGCATCAATGTCGTGAACTTCCACGATCCGCCCATCGTCCATGGAGGCGATGCGGTTAGCGTGAGGAAAAATGCGGTTGTCGTGCGTGACGATCAGGACCGCACGCTCCGGGCTGCGCGCCACGTTTTCGAACAGCTCCATCACGAGCTGCCCGTTCTTCGCATCCAGCGCGGCCGTCGGCTCATCGCAGATGATCAGGCGCGGCTCATGCACCAGGGCGCGGGCGATGGCCACACGCTGCTGCTGACCACCTGAAAGTTGGTTAGGCCGGCTCTTGGCCCGATCTCCCAGGCCGACCAGCGCCAGCACCTCACGCGCCCTTTTTTCCGCCACGCCGGATCGCACGCCCCGGATGAGCAAAGGCACGCTGACGTTTTCTGCCAGGCTGAGCGTGGGGATGAGATTGAAGGCCTGGAAAATGAAGCCGATGTTTTGGGCGCGGAAGCGGGTGATGGAACCGCTGGTCATCTTTTGCAGATCCTGCCCTAGCACGTTCAGTTCCTGAGTCGTGGCATCGGGCTTCAATGTGCCGGCAAGGATGCTGATGAGGGTCGTTTTGCCACAGCCTGAGGGACCTATGAGCATGGTGATGTCCCCTTGCCTCACGTCCATGTCTACATCCTTCAGCACGTGCAGGCGCGAGGCCCCGTCGCCAAAGGACTTGTTCAATCCGCGCACCCGGGCGGCATATGGGGCAACAACTTCAGACATGATCAGCCACGGAAAACCATTGCCGGTTCCAGCCTCGCGACACGCCAAATGCCGAGGAGCGCGGACAGCATGCAGATGACGACAATGACTCCCAGCACGACAGGTGGCACGGCCTCAGGCATGTAGAAAGGTGGCTGTTCATTGGCCAGGGCTCCTTTGGCAAACCCGGCCGTGAAGAACATCCCAATGCCGTAACCGATGAGGCCCACCGTGATTGCCTGCGTGAGCAGCATCATGCACAAAGTCCAGGTGGAGGCCCCCATGGCTTTCAGCGCGCCCAAATGCTTCATGTTCTCCAGAACGAAGGAGTAAAAGGTCTGGCAGGAAATGGCGGTTCCCACGATGAATCCCACCACCACCGTAATGCCAAAGCTAATGGGGATACCGGTATTGCGAATGTACCAGGCCACCGTTGTCGTATTGAAATCCTGAATGGCAGGCGGCTTTTCAGCGGTGAAGTCGTTCCAGTTAAAACCTTTGTTCAGGTACCCCTTCAGCCCTGTTTCACGCTCAATGTCAGCCACGCACTGAGCTTCGCTGATGCCTTCACGCGGGGCGGCAATCACGGCAGAGAGCATCTTGCGCTGAGGTGGCGTGTATTGCAGCGCGCGCTCGTAGGTCGTCCACACATACGGGCCGCCGGAGAAGTTTTGCATGGTATCCGCAATGCCCACCACGCGGGCCTCCTGGTCATTGATCTCAAAAATGTCGCCCAGCTTCACCTTGCCCCCCTTCTCTTTCGAGAGCCGGTTCACCCCGAGGTCATCAATAATCACAGCATGAGGCAGGCGAAGGTCTTCTAGCCGACCTTCCAGCAACTTCACCGGTGCCCCCGCCAGTGTGGTGGCATCGATGCCAATGAGTTGGATGATCTTAAAATTGCCGTTCTCCAGGCGCACGCGCTGGATGCCGGAATAGAGCGGTGAAGCCCACGCCACGCTATCCACACTGCGCACCCGGGCCACATCGGTATCCAGCAGGGGGTTGGTTTCATTCACCTGCTCCACCCTGCCCTCCACCACCCAGATGGGTGCGGGCACGTTTTTCAGGGTCGCTGTGGTCCAGCTCATCAGGCCGCAAAAAACCGCCGTCTGCTGCGCCATCAGAAAGGTGGCAAACACCAGGCCAGCCACCAGCATGAGGTACTTGCCAGTGTCACCAAACAGCATTTTGAGGGCGAGACGCAGCATCGGGGGATGACGTGAACGGAATGGACTTCAAGACGGACGGGAGCGCCCAGAGGAAAGTCCCATCACTTACGTCTCTACGGCAACGGAAGAACAGAGAAACCTGCGGCTGCGCGTGCGGTGGATCAGGAACGACCGCCGAACAGGCCGCCCAGACCGCTTTTCATCACGCCGGTCAGGACATCCTGCAGCTTTTCAGCGGAGGGATGCGTGTCCTCAATGCTGCCATTCGGGGTCAGCCGATCAATGATCTGCGGGAGGAACTGCGAGAGCAGCGGCAGCACCATCTTCGCATCAAAGCCCAGCTTGCCAGCGAGATCCTTGATCGCATCGCTGCCCAGGGCCGCCTCCAGTTGGGCAGGCTGCACGGGTTGGTTCTCGTCTTTGGAGACCCAGGAAGCAAAGGTATCCCCCAGGCCAGCCTGCTGAAATTGCTGCATCAGCCCGCCCAGACCACCGGCCTGGTTAAGCAACCCGGTGAGCATGTCGCCCTGCTTGCTGCTGCCTCCGAAAATACCGCCCAATGCCTGCTTGGCCAAAGAATCAAAAAGTCCCATAGGCACTCAGAATGACGGGGAGAATGCGGTAAGTCAAACAGGAGTCACTGGAGGAGTTAAGCTGGGATCTCAACCCCAGAGAAACGAATCGGCCAGGACCTTGCCGAACAAGAATGAATCTCCATTCGCAACATTGGATCCAACGAAAAATAACCTTCTGGAGGTCTTTTGAAAAATGCCCGCTCACGGAATGAAACAGGTGCACCAAGCTTGTTTAGCTTTGGTGCACCCCAGTGGATTCGAACCACTAACCTTCTGATCCGTAGTCAGATGCTCTAATCCGTTGAGCTAGGGGTGCATTGGCTTTGACGCCCCGCAGTGTTGGCTGCGGATTGAGATACTAGATGAAGGTTTAGTATTGTCAAACAGTGTGAATAAAAAAGTTCGAAAAAGTTTACCAAGCTTGTCGAATCAGCCTCCCACAATGGCTAGCGGCTCACTCCCCTCGCCTTCTCGATGAGCTGGAGGAACTCGCCACGGTAACCCAAAGCATCCGTCCCTTTCCCCTCCAGGGCAAGCTGGCGCACCTGGTCCCAGGTGAGCTGGCCCGCATAGGAAGACTGGCGCAGCAGCAGGCCAAACCCGGCCACGGCCGTGGTGAACTTGAACTCGCCGCTGGCCGTTTCCATCGCCCGTGAATCATCCTTCACTGGTACTTCGATGAGGCTGCTGGTGCTGCCTTCGGGTTCCTTGTAGCGCAGCTTCACCGTGAGGGCTTCGTCTGTCGTTCCAGCAGCGGCGATGGGTTCTGCCGCAGGTGCGGCAGCAGCAGTAGCAGGCGGCTGCTGATACTTCAGCGCATCCACCCGAGGAAGAGGCTCCGCACCTGGAGGCAGGTTCGCAGGCACCAGTTCATACAGCGCGGTGACACTGTGCCCAGCGCCGATCTCCCCGGCATCCTTGGTGTCGTCATTGAAGTCTTCCTTGGCTAACAAACGATTCTCATAACCAATGAGGCGGTAGCTGCGGATGACCGCCGGATTGAACTCCACCTGGATCTTCACATCCTTGGCGATGGTGACCAGCGTGCCGTTCATCTGCTCCAACAGCACCTTGCGGGCCTCGCCCAGGCTGTCGATATAGGCGTAGTTGCCATTGCCCTTGTCAGCCAGGGTTTCCATGGTGCGATCCTTCAGGTTGCCGGAGCCATAGCCCAGCACGCTGAGAAAGACACCGCTGCGAGCTTTCTCCGTGATGAAGGATTCCAACTCTGTCGGGCTGCTGATGCCCACGTTGAAGTCGCCATCGGTGCACAGCAACACTCGATTCACGCCGCCTTTGATGAAGCCTGCCACGGCCTGCTCATACGCGAGGCGTAAGCCGCCACTGCCATGGGTGCCACCGCCAGCCTGGAGCCGGTCAATCGCAGATACAATCTCGCCCTTGCTCTGGCCTGTTGTCGAAGACAGGACCACTTGCGAGCCATTGGCATAGGTCACCATCGAGACGCGGTCATTTTCACCCAGTTGCCCGGCCAGCATGCGCAGGCTTTGCTGCACCAGCGGCAGTTTGTTAGGCTCCGCCATGGAGCCGGACACATCCACCAGAAAGACCAAATTACTGGGCTGGCGATCCTGGCCGATCTGCTTACCCTTGATGGCGATGCGGGCCAGCCGATGCTGGGGCTGCCACGGGCAGGCGGCCATCTCCACCTTCACGGCAAAGGGTTCCTTCGCTCCTGCCACCGGACCCGTTTCATCCGTGGGGAAGTAATTGATCAACTCCTCAATGCGGACCGCATCGCGTGGTGGGGCACTGTTCTGATTGAGAAAGCGCCTCACGTTCGCATACGAGGCCGTATCCACATCAATAGAGAAGGTGGAAAGAGGCTCGTTCATCACACTCTTGAGCGCATTTTCGATGATCTGCGTGTAGGACTCTTGGCTGCGACGGGTTTGAGTTTCGCCGTCTAAAACGTCGGCGTTTCCAGCCATCTCAGATCCTGCGATGAATGTCACCGAACTTGGAGCGGACAACACAACGCCCCCTGTGTAGGTGGTGCTGCCTTGAAGGGTAAGGGCCCCTGCACCGGTGATGGCCAAGCTACCACCATTGACCGTCATGTTACCTGTTACCACGGGAGCCGCAGGTTTAGGGGCTGCAGCATCGGCGGGGGTGGCTGCGGCCTGCCCAGGTGCCACACTGGCGGTTGTCGGTGCGGTGGATTCCCAGGCCTCATTCACTTGGTTCAGCATGCGGGCACGCTGGTGGTCCCGCGCCGTGTCAAAGTACTCCGCCCGATTCTGCTCCACCTTTTCCAGGCCCTGACGGGCGGCACTGTTCACAGGGTCCGCCTTCAAGGCATCCATGTAAGCCTGGGAAGCACCATCATAATCGCCCATTTCATGCTTGCCTCGGCCTTCGTTAAGCAAGCGTCCAACCTGCGCGTCTTTGCCGACCGCCGCTGGGGCCGCAGCCACCACCGGGGCTGGTTCCTCGGGCACAGGACTCGCCTTTGTGATGGGGGTTTGATGATCGCCTAGGTTCCCACGAATGGTCGGCGTGATCTCGGCCATCTGGCCTTCGCTCTCCATCTGCTTGCGGATGAGCAGGGTCGTGCCCATCACCACGGCGGCAGCGGCAGCCAGATTCATGAAGACATGGCGTCTCCAAAACGTCGGCTGTTTCGGTGATGCGGGCTGGGTCGCTTCACTGGGAAACGAAGCAGCAGGAGCATCGGCACGGCTCAGCCGCTCGCGTTGTTCTGGGGTGAAGGCGAGTGAGTCGTCGCCGAGTTCAGCCGTGAGGAAGTCGCAGAAGCCCTTGGTCTGGGTGGCCTGTGTGCTGGCCTCGGCATCTTCCTGGATCAGTGCCTCGATCTGGGCGCGCTCTTCGGCGCTGAGTTCGTTCAGGGCCCAGGCGGTGATTTGTTCCGGTTTCATGGGAAAAGTGAATTAAAAAGTTTAAACAAAGGTTTAGTTAGGCCAGGGCGGATTTCGGTTTGCCCGGTGTGGCGTCTTCCTGGGCCTGCCATTTCAGGCGCAGGGCCAGCACGCCATGATGAATGAGGTAGCCGACATTGCCGATGCTGGTTTGCATGGCGTCGCTGATCTGTTTGTAGTCGAGACCGGCGATGAATTTGAGGCGGATGGCCTCGCGCTGGCGAAGGGGGAGTTCTTCGATGAAGCCACGCAGAGCGGCGGCGGTCTCCCGGCTTTCCATTTCCGCTCCGGGCTGGGGGACCTCGGAGGCTTCCAGGTCTAAAGTTTGCGTTTCCATGACGATGAGGCGTTGGTGTTTGCGCTGGTGATCCAGGGCGCGGTTTTTGCAGACGGTGAAGAGCCAGGGCGCCAGCCGGTCCGGATCCAGCGTGGCGAGGTTTTGGCTCAGTTTGATAAACACGTCCTGCACGACATCGCGTGCCTCTTCAGCGTCGTTGGTAAAGCTGTGGGCATACCGCAGCAGCGGCCTCTCATAGCGGCTCAACGTATCCAGAAACAGGCGGTGGGTGTCGTTCATGGGGTCGTGTTCGCCAGGCATCACGGCAGTGTGCGAGGTTTCTTGGGGCAGAGTGAATCTTTTTTTGGCGATTCTCCTCAGACGTCTGGGCATGCCTGAGAGTTAAGCTTTCTGAAAACGAGGAAGTAATACCGAATCTCCCTTTCCCAGGTGGCGCTTTCTCGCTAAAAAAGAGGTCGCATGACTCACGCTGAAGCCTCCGCCCGAGCCGAATCCCTCCGCACCGATCTCCACCGCCACAACCACCTCTATTACGTCGAGGCCCGGCAGGAGATCACCGATCAGGAATTCGATGCGCTCCTGCGCGAACTTCAGGCCATCGAGACCCAGTTTCCCGATCTGTTGACGGCGGACTCACCCACCCAGCGTGTCGGCGGTGCGCCCATCGAAGGCTTCACCCAGATCCGGCACACCATCCCGATGATGAGCCTGGACAACACCTACTCCGAAGCCGAGCTGACCGCCTTCTTTGCCCGCCTGCAAAAGGGCCTCGGTCGCGAAAAGATCGCCTGTGTCATCGAGCCGAAGGTGGACGGCGTGGCCATCAGCATCCGATACGAAAATGGCGTGCTGAAACATGGCATCACCCGTGGCGACGGCCAGACTGGGGACGATGTGACCACCAACCTGAAGACCATCAAAGCCCTGCCCCTGCGCCTGCCGAAAGACGGCCCGCAGACCTTCGAGGTGCGCGGTGAGGTCTTCATGACCAAGGCGAACTTCGCCAAGCTCAATGACGAGCGTGAAGGTGCGGGCGAACCCCGCTTTGCCAATCCCCGCAACTCCACGGCCGGCACCCTCAAATTGCTGGACCCAAAAATCGTCGCCAAGCGCCCGCTCGACATCGTTTTTTATGGCCTCGCCGACTCCTGGGGCATGCCCATCGAGGCGCAGACAGAGGTTTATGACCTGCTAAAAAATGCCGGGCTGCGCAAGGCCGATAAAGTCTGGGAAAAGGACAGCGCCGAGGGCCTGCTGGAGGCCATCCATGAACTGGATGCCATGCGCAAGTCACTGCCCTATGAAACCGATGGTGCCGTGATCAAGGTCAACGCCTTTGCGGATCAGCGCGAACTCGGCTTCACCAGCAAGGCCCCGCGCTGGGCCATTGCCTACAAGTACCAGCCTGAACAGGCAGAGACGAAGCTCCTGGCCGTGGACATCCAGGTGGGCCGCACCGGGGCCCTCACGCCCGTGGCACGCCTCACCCCCGTCTTCCTCAGCGGCTCCACCGTCAGCAATGCCACCCTGCATAACTTCGAGGAGATCGAGCGCAAAGACATCCGGGTTGGTGACACCGTGGTCATCGAAAAAGCGGGCGAGATCATCCCTGCGGTGGTCATCGTGAAGAAGGATCTGCGCACCGGCGACGAGACCCCCATCCCAGTGCCCACCCACTGCCCCATCTGCGGCACCGGAGTGCACAAGGATGAAGAACAGGTCGTCATCCGTTGCCCCAATCCCAAATGCCCAGAGGTGGTGAAACGTCGTTTAGAACATTTTGTTAGCCGGGGAGCCATGGACATCAGCGGCATGGGTGAATCCGTCGTCGCCCAGTTGGTGGACACACCCTTGAACGGCGTGCCCACCGTGTCAGACGTCGCCGATCTTTATGACCTGAACGAGTTGAAACTCGCCCGCCTGGAGCGCATGGGCACCAAGAGCATTGATAACCTCCTCAAGGCCATCGAAGCCAGCAAACAGCAGGACGCTTGGCGGCTCGTATTCGGTCTCGGCATCCTCCACGTGGGGGCAGGCGGTGCCCGCAAATTGCTCGAGCACTTTGGCAGCATTGATGCCATCGCTAAGGCCAGCATCGAGGAATTGACCCAGTGCCCGGACATCGGGGCCATTGTCGCCCCAAGTGTGCATGGCTGGTTTAACCATGAGGATAACAAAGCTCTGCTGGAACGCCTCCGTACCGCCGGTCTCACCTTCGCCCAGCGCACCGTCGAGGCTGCCAGCGACAAGCTCAACGGCAGCACCTGGGTCATCACCGGCACCCTTAGCCAGGATCGCGAAACCATCGCAGACACCATCCGCGCCAACGGCGGCAAGGTCAGTGGCAGCGTCAGTGGCAAGACCACCTACCTCCTGGCAGGTGCCGATGCTGGCAGCAAGCTCGACAAAGCCACCAAGCTAGGCGTGAAGATCCTGAGTGAGGAAGATTTTCGGGGGATGCTTTGAAGGAATAGTGCTTACTCAACTTGAATACCCTACAATCACCTTCATCCTTCAGAAAATTGACAGAAAAGGTTCTTAAAATTACTTCATTATGTCGAACTCGAAAGCCCCGAAAACGCTGTATCACTACTGCCCTGCACAAAGCTTTATGGCAATAGCTGAAAGCGGTGTGCTAAGAATGAGTCATTCATCTGGTATGAACGATTCGCATGAACTACGGCATGTCGAACTAATTATTGAACACCTTCTGAAGGAAAAACCTGAATGGATAGCTAGTGAGTATATAAAAAACGTCTTGGAAATATTCCAAGGTCACGGAAGGGATCTTTATATGGTTTCTTTCTCAGAAGAACCAGATTCCCTTAGCCAGTGGCGAGGATATGCTGACGACGGTTCTGGATACAACATAGGATTCAATATCGAATGCCTCCCTATTCAAGGAATTCTACAACCCAACCTTGGCTCCCTTATTGAGAAATGTCTCTTTAAGATTGACTACAACCAGGGAAAAATTTCCAAACAAATTTTCAATCTTTTTGAAGAACACAAATCGGTTCCAAATGAAGAATTAATTTTCAGCTCCATTTTAGTTTCATCCATCCTAACTCAGTGGGCATTTCAACATAAAAATGCTGCCTTCAAAGAGGAACGCGAATGGAGAGCTGTTTATTGGCCCAGGTCACTTGGCTCTCAGTTATCCACACCAACAGTTATAGACCCAATGACTGCCGGGTATCGTAACTCCAAGTATGGTTTAATCCCGTTCTACGATTATACATTCAGGACCAGCACCAAAACATCGATCAGTCACGTTTTGCTTGGACCTCGGAATCCGAGCGAGCCAGCATTTGTTAAAGCCTATCTAAAAAAGACAGGGTACGGTGATGTTGAAGTCCAGAGATCGGAGGCGTCATATCGCTAAGTGAAGAAGATAATCTTACATGGATCAAAATCTATGAGAGGTTGATTCAGCACTTTCTTTGCACTTGCCTCAATTCTTGCTGGAGGTTGAGGGCACTGAGTCGTTATCTAGGACAGAGAACCCATGACCTCCACCCCTCAATCCCCCACCACCTTCGCGCCTGTTGCGCAGCAGGTGCGGCGTCGGGTGTGGTTGCGGCGCTGGCTGGGCTGGCTGGGGCGCACGGTGTGGACGGTCAGCGGTCTGCTGATCATCGTGATTGCCACCCTGCTCACGCTGGGTGGCTCAAGTGCCGCCATCTGGGGCAGCCTCTTTTTTGGCCTCTGGATTTTCGGCAGTGCCGCCCTGGCCACCTGGAGAATGCCGGGGCCATACAGCGCCCTCGCTTTTTGGGATTCCCAGACGGGCCGCCGCGAAGCTTTTGCCAGCGCGTGGTGGTTTGAGCAGCAGCAGACCCGCACCGCCACCGAAGAGGGGCATTTGCAGCAGCAGCGTGAGGTTTTGCCCCAGGCCCGAAAGAGCCTCGCCAAGGACCTGCCGCTGCCGCTTTTCAAACGCTGGCTGGAGCTTCCCCTGGTCCTGCTTCTCCTCCTCCACAGCATCCCCCTGGTGCAAAGCCGCAGCGACGAAATCCCCCTCGACCCCTCCATGCAGGCCGCTGCGAAAGCCGAGGCTGACAAGCTGGCAAAAACAGATTGGGACAAGAAAAACCTCGCCGGACTGGAAGAGAGTGAAAAGGCCGACCTGGAGAAGCTGAAGGAAAACCTGAAAGCCACCGCGGCCAGCCTGGAGAATGCCAAGGGCCAGGATGCCCGCCAGGTGATGTCCGACCTGGAGCGCCGTGCCCGCGAGGCGGAGAAACTGGCGGAACGGCTGGCCAACGACAAAGAGGCCTGGGCCTCCGACAAGCTCGTCGAAGCCCTGCGCACCCATGCCGATACCGCCGATCTGGGCGATGCCGTCGCCGCCAAAAACGCCTCCCAAGCCGCCAAGTCCGCCGATGCCTTGGCGGATCAGCTCAAGTCCCCACAATTGCCCGAAGCCGCCCGTGAACGCCTGAAGGAGACGCTGGATGACATCGAAAAGACCTCTGACAAGGAAGACCGCACGCGCACCGTGGGCCAGCATGTCCTGCAGGCAGGCGACGAGATGAACCAGGGCAAGCCCGCTGCGGCCGGCGGCGAGTTTGAAAAACTGGCTAACCAAATGCGTGACATGGCCCTGCGTGAGAAATCCCGCGAGGAACTGGAAAAGCTGGCCCAGCAGCTCCGCGATGCCGGCAGCAACATCGCCGGGCAGAATGAAGCTGGCGGCATGCAGCAGATGAATGCCGCTGCGGGCGACACCCCACAGTCAAAGTCTGGACAGACACCGCAGGTCGGCCAAACTCCCGCCGGACAGCAAGGCCAGCAACAGGCCCTGCAGCCTCCCGGCTTGGGCCAGCCCAATCAGGGCCAGTCCATGCAGCCGCAGCAAAACCCTGGCCAGCAGGGCCAAGGCCAGCCCCAGCAAATGCAGGTGGGCCAGATGGGGCAGCCTGGACAACAAGGTCAACCCGGCCAGCAGGGCGAACAAGGAACGCCCATGCTCATGGCACCGGTCCCAGGACAAAAGCCGGGCGACAAACCGCCCGACATGCTCATTCTCGGCGGCCCTCCAGGCGATCCCAGCGATGGCACCCCCAACATCACCCTCTCCATTCCCGGTGGGCGCGATCCCGGCGTGGGCAAGGCCGATCTGAAAGCCGACCCCACCGCCAAGCAGGACACGACCAACAGCACCGTCGTCAATGCCCAGCAAAACAGCGAGGGCCAGTCTAGCACCCGCGCTGTGGAAGGTGGCACGCGCCAGGAATCCACCACTCGCAACGCCATCCAGACCGCCGTCGAATTTCTCCAGGCTGAAGAAGAGGCCTTGGACGACTCCGCCCTGCCTCCCAGCCGACGCGAGCAGGTGCGCCGTTACTTCAACGAACTCCGCCGCCGTTTCGAAAAACAGCCCTAACCGCGAAGACTGCCCACTGAATCTTGTTTACCGATTTCCCTCCCCATGCCCGCCTTTCCCAAACTCTTCCAAAACCTCAAGACCGAGCTGCAAAAGTCCATCGTCGGTTACGATGCCCTGCTGACCGATGTCCTCGTGGCCATCTTCTCCGGCGGCCACGTCCTGCTCGAGGGCGTGCCTGGCCTGGGCAAGACCTTCCTCGTCCGCACCCTATCCCAGGTCATCGGCCTGGAGCCCGGACGTGTGCAATGCACGCCCGACCTCATGCCAGCGGATATCCTGGGCACCCACATCGTCAATGAAAACGACCAGGGCCGCCGCATGATGTTTTTTGAAAAAGGCCCCGTCTTCAAGAACCTGCTGCTGGTGGATGAAATCAACCGCGCCACCCCCAAAACCCAGGCCGCCCTCCTGGAAGTCATGCAGGAACGCTGCGTCACCACTGGTGGCGAGCGCCACATGCTGCCGGAGCCTTTCTTTGTCCTCGCCACCCAGAACCCCATGGAGATGGAAGGCACCTACCCCCTGCCTGAGGCGCAGCTCGACCGTTTCATGTTTAAGATCAAGGTCCCCTTCCCCGATCTCGATTCCCTGGTGGAAATCTCCCGCCGCACCACCGGCTTCACCGAGCCCACGCTGAAATCCATCCTCACCGGCACCGACCTCATGAAAATGCAGCGCGAGCTGGCCGAGATGCCCGTGGCCGAGCCCGTGGCCCGCTACGCCTCCCAGCTCATCCTCGGCACCCACCCGGAGACTCCCGGCGTGCTGCCGGAGATCCAGCGTTTTGTCTCCTACGGAGCCAGCCCCCGTGGCCTGCAGAGCCTCATCAAAGGCGCCCGTGTCTGGGCCGCCCTGCATGGCAGCACCGCCGTCTCTACCGACGACATCCGCGCCATCGCCCACGTCTCCCTCCGCCACCGTATCATCCTGAATTTCGAAGGCGAAGCCCAGCAGATCAAAGTGGACGACATCATCACCAAAGTCCTGGATCAGGTGAAAACGCCCGCGCAGAAGGCGGAGTGAAGTTTCAGTTTCCAGTGTCAAGTTTCCAGTGTTCATTACAGGCCCGGTCTTCTCTTGAAAACTGAAGACTGAATACCGCAGACTGAATCCTCCCCTCCATGCCTCGCACCGCCAAACAGCACCGCAAGACCGCCGAAACGGACATCCAGATCGAACTCAATGTGGACGGCTCCGGCCAGTCCACCATTGACACCGGAGTGCCGTTTTTCGACCACATGCTCACGCTGTTCACCAAGCACGGTCTCTTTGACCTGAACGTCAAGGTCGTCGGCGATGTGGATGTGGACTATCACCACACCGTCGAGGATACCGGCATCGTCCTGGGCCAGTGCTTCCGCGAAGCCCTGGGCAACAAGGCAGGCATCGTGCGTTATGGCTTTTTCCTCCTGCCCATGGATGAGACCCTTGCCGAAGTGGCCATGGACCTCAGCGGTCGGCCCTTTCTCAGCTACCACGCTCCGGAAAAGATGGAGGCCATCGGCGGTCGCGCCGGGGTCTTTAGCTATCAGCTCGTGGAGGAGTTCCTGCGCGCCTTTTCGAGCGCCCTTCTGTGTACCCTGCATGTCGAAATCAAACGTGGCCGCGATTCCCACCACATGGCCGAGGCCATCTTCAAGGGCCTCGCCCGCGCGCTCGACGCCGCCACCCTGCATGACCCAAGAGTCGTCGGCATTCCCAGCACCAAGGACGTATTGTAATCCATGAATCTCGGTGTGCTCGACTACGGCGCTGGCAATCTGCGCAGTGTATTGAATGCTTTCAAGGCCATCGGCCATGAGGCCCAACTTGTCACGGAGCCGAAAGGTTTCGAAGGGCTGGACGTGCTCGTTTTCCCAGGCCAGGGGGCCTTTGGCGACAGCGTCCGCATCATCAAGGAGCGGCTGCTTTGGGATCCCCTGAAGCAGTGGCTCAAGGATGAGCGGCCCTACCTGGGCTTCTGCCTGGGTTACCAGCTCCTCTTTGAAGCCAGCGAAGAATCCCCCGGCGTCGAAGGCCTGGGCGTGGCCCCCGGCATTGTCCGCAAGTTCCTGCCGGATCATGGGCTCAAAATCCCGCACATGGGCTGGAACCAGGTCCACTGGGAAGAACGTGGTGCCAAGTGGTGGAAAGGGCTGCCCAATCCCTCCTACCTCTACTACGTGCACAGCTACTACCCTGACGTGGCGGATAAATCCCTGGCCCTCTGCACCACCACCTACGGCAACGAATTCACCGCCGGCATCTGCAAGGACAACCTCATGGCCGTGCAGTTCCACCCCGAGAAGAGCCAGGACACGGGCCTGACCCTGCTGCGGAATGCAGTGGGAGTTTTTGCGTAAGCATCACTTTCCTTCACTTGGTCTCGATATCCAGGACCGAACGGTCGTTCTGGTATCCCTCTGGATAAGAAACGATGACCGCCGCAGGCAACGTGAGCTTGCCCCCCCTTTCTTCAAGGGTCACCAATTGGACAGAAAGGTCGGTCAAGCAGACCCCTATCTTGCCATCGGGCCAAGCGCGTCCACGTCTTGGCTCATCCTCTCCTTTTCGCCACCAGAGAGGCCAAGCAGCATTCACACTGTTTTCAAATAACAGTATTTCATTGGGCGATGAGGTATTAGACAGCCCGCCAAACATCATCCAGTGATTCTCATTCGGCCCAACGGCCTGTGCGTAGTGGGGAGCTAAACCCACCTCCCCATCCGGTTTGTAGGGCGAACGAACAGCCCCGAAGAGTTTCTCGTCATCCAAGAGCTCATCCTTAAATAGCTGACGAAAGACCAAGTTGGCAGTCTTGCGCTCATCATAGTGAATGGCATCCGGAAAAATACCGCCATTATCTGACGCCCAAGCATGAAACTGGCCTCCAATGGATCTCACGTTCTTGATGCTCGCAGCTTGTTCACCCGCCGTTTTAACCAACTGCCAGGAGGCCATCGAAATGAGGCCTACCAGACCGGTCACGCCCAGCACGCTTCCCCATTGAAGCCATCCCCACTTTTTTGTCGGTTTATCCGCCTGATCCATGCATGATTTCAGCAGGCCGCAGCCAACTAGGCAAGGCTGAATAATTCCTATGATCTAACGGATCATCAAGAGCACCAAATATTCAGTCTAACAAACATTGTAAAAAATATCTGTTTGGTCATTGCCTGCAAATCGGCATCCGTGGTAAAACAAAAAATCCGGAAAATCCGTCCCGATGATTCACCTCATCCGCAGCGGAGGATCTGGGCATCTGCTCTCCCGAGCCAGCCGGTCACTTCCATCGAAAAGTCTCACTGCGAACTGTTCATGGAAAGGTCCCACGTATGCCCGAACCCATAGCCAATGACCCCTGCCACCTGCACTGCAAGTGGAACGGGAAAGACATGTGCCTCCGCTGCCTGCTGTCGCCCGAGGCCATCGCTGAGCACCATCTCAGCCTGGGGGTCGCCTGCGGCCTCCGTCACATTTACTTCCCCAGCGAGCTGCCTCCCTGCGTCCACCTCAATGGCGAGGTGGACTGGCACTACTCGGAGGAAGAAGAGGAGCATGAGGCCATGCTCGTTTGACCTCCCCACCCTCAGACAAAGAAGCCGCCTGTGAGTGAACACAGGCGGCTGGTAGAGCTTGGCTGTTAACGCGGATTACTCGCCGATGGGCACCTGGGGCAGGTTCCAGACTTTCTCCGCGTATTGCAGGATGGTGCGGTCACTGCTGAATTTGCCCACGCGGGCAGTGTTCAGAATGGCCATCTTCACCCACTTGTCCTGATCCTTGTAGGTGGCGTCCACTTGGGCCTGCGCATCCACATAGGACTGGTAGTCCGCCAGGCAAAGGTAGGGATCACCATGGTCCAGGAGACTGCGGCGCAGCGGCTGGAATTCCTCGGCATTGCCCGTGAAGTAGTCGCTGCTGATCCAGTCGATCGTGTTGCGCAACTTCTCGTTAGCCCAGTAGTAGTCCCAGGGATTGTAGCCCTTGGCGCGCAGCTCCGTCACCTCTTCCACGGTGAGACCAAAGATGAAGATGTTTTCCGAACCGACTTCTTCCTCGATCTCCACATTGGCTCCGTCCAGGGTGCCGATGGTGAGGGAGCCATTCAGGGCCAGCTTCATATTGCCCGTGCCGGAGGCTTCTTTGCCTGCAGTGGAAATCTGCTCCGAAAGGTCCGAAGCAGGGATGATCTTCTCTGCCAGGGAAACCCGGTAGTTCGGCATGAAGACGACCTTCAGCTTGTCACCCACACGAGGGTCATTGTTCACCTTCGCAGCTACGGCGTTGATGGCATGGATGATGTTCTTGGCCAGGAAGTAACCTGGGGCCGCCTTGGCACCAAAGATGAAGACACGGGGATGGAAATCCGCGTTCGGATTGTCCAGTATCTCGCGATACAGCGTGACGATGTTCAGCAGGTTCAGGTGCTGGCGTTTGTATTCGTGGAGACGCTTGATTTGCACATCAAAAAGCGCATCCGGACTGACGGTCACGCCGCATTCATCCAGGATGATCTTGGCCAGCACCACCTTGTGGTCGCGTTTGATTTTGGCATAGCGCGCCCGGAAGATCGGATCATCTGCATACGGATCCAGATTGCGCAGGAGGTCGGCGTTTTTCTTCCAGCTTTCGCCGATGGTCTCGGTGATGAGCGCGGAGAGCTGCGGATTGCAGACATCCAGCCAGCGGCGGAAGGTGATGCCGTTGGTCAGGTTCAGGAAACGGTCAGGATACAGCGCGTAGAAATCCGCAAACAGGCGCTCGCAAAGCAGGCGTGTGTGCAGCGCGGCCACACCATTGGTGGCGTGACTGCCCAGCACGGAAAGATTGGCCATGCGAACGTACTTGCCACCGCGCTCCTCGATGAGGGAAAGGCTGCGCTTTTTCTCGCTGTCGCCGGGCCACTTCGTCTCGACATCACCTTCCAGGAAGAGCTGGTTGATCTGGTAGATGATCTGGAGATGACGTGGAAGCACACGCTCAAACAGACCGACGGACCACATTTCCAGGGCCTCAGGCAGAAGGGTATGGTTTGTGTAGGCGAAGGTTTCTTGGCAGATCTTCCACGCATCGTTCCATGGCAGCCCTTCCAGGTCCACCAGGATGCGCATCAGCTCGGGGATGGCAACGGCAGGATGAGTGTCATTGAGCTGGATGGCGGCCTTGGAGGGGAACTCGCTCCATGGCAGGGTATAACCAACTTTAAAACGACGAACAATGTCTGCCAGGGAGCAGGCGACAAAGAAGTACTGCTGCACCAGGCGGAGCTCCTTGCCGCTTTCGGTCGAGTCATTCGGGTAAAGTACTTTGGAGACCGTCTCGGCGATGGCCTTGTCGCGCAGGGCCTCGACATAGCTGCCTTCATTGAAGACCTGGAAGTTAAAGTCTTCATCCGCCTGGGCCTGCCAGAGGCGCAGCACGTTCACCGTGTGGCTGTCATAACCGACGATAGGGATGTCCCATGGCAGGCCCAGCAGGGCTTTAGTCTCCACCCACTCCGAGCGCGGGTGCCCGCAGTCATCAAACTTCTGCACCACGCGGCCATAAAGCTGCACCGTCTGACGGTAGCTGGGGCGGGCGATTTTCCAGGGGCTGCCATCGCGCATCCAGGCATCCGGATGTTCCACCTGCTTACCATTCACAAACTCCTGGCGGAACAGGCCGAACTCATAATGAATGCCGTAACCGATGGCCGGCAGATTCACGGTGCTGAGGCTGTCCATGAAACAGGCGGCGAGGCGGCCCAGACCACCGTTGCCCAGGCCCATGTCAGGCTCACAATCCAGCAGGGCATCCAGGTCCTTGCCCATCTCGCCGAGAGCGGCCTTGGTGGACTCATAGAGACCTGAGTTGCGCAGATTGTTTTCCAGCAGCCGCCCCATGAGATACTCCAGGGAAAGATAGTGCACACGACGCACGCCGGACTGGCGATGCAGGGTGCGGGACTTCGTCGCGTGATCCATCACCCGGTCCCGGATGGCCAGGCAGGTGGCCACCCACCAATCGTTCTTGCTGGCGGATTCCACATAGGCGCCCAGGGTAAAGCGCAGATGATTGATGATGGAGTTTTTGAGACTGTCCTTGGAATTGCCGAGGTCGCAGGGGGCGGGTATCATAAGAGGAAGGGGTGGCGTAGAAAAGCAGTTCTGATCATCACGAAAGGGCCGATGTCAAAACGCCAAGAGGCTGAGCAAAAAAGATGGCAGGCAAAGCACCGCACATCATTCGGCTAGGCCGGGGCGTTCGGATTTCGTCATTCGTCATGGGAACCAGGTTGGAGGTCACCAGGTCACCCATTTCGGAAGTTCACGCGGGGCAATGACCAGGGTGATTTCGCCTTTGGGTGTCTTGGATTGGTAATGAGAAAGCACGTTCCGGGCCGGACCGCGCTGGAATTCCTCAAACTTCTTCGTCAACTCCCGTGCGACCACCACCCGATGCTCCGGAGCCTGCTCCGCAATCATCGCCAAGGTATCCACAATGCGGTAGGGGCTCTCGAAATACACACTGGTGCAGTCTCGGCCCACGGCGGCTGTCAGCTCAGTGTTTCGCTGGCCTTTTTTGTGTGGCAAAAAGCCGCCAAAATAAAACGGAGTGGTCGGCAGGCCAGAGGCGGCAAGGGCTGTCAGCACGGCACTCGGGCCAGGAATTCCCTCCACTCTCAACCCCGCAGCCACGACACTCTGCACAAGCCGCTGCCCCGGATCTGAAACCGTGGGCATACCTGCATCTGAAATGAGCGCCACGCTGCTGCCCTGCTGAAGCTGGGCGACAATTTCCGGAATGCGCCGCGCTTCATTGTGCTCATTCAGGCTGATGAGTCGTGAACGAATGCCATGATGCGAAAGCAGGCGGCCCGAATGGCGCGTGTCTTCACACGCAATGGCGCTGACGGACTTGAGAATATGCAATCCGCGCAGCGTGATGTCTGCCAAATTGCCAATGGGCGTGCCCACCAAATAAAGGGCAGGCTGCAGACTGCTGGGCAGAAAATCAGCCAAGGCCTCATCTTCCTCCGCCGTCCCTTCGGCAGGCAGGTGGTCTTCCGCCACCCGCGTGGAGTCTTCATCCGTGCGCCAGGGATCCTCAATGGGACTTTCCGGCGCCGGACTCGGGGACTGGTCGTTTTCGTTCATCACCAGCCTTCGGTGATGTCAGCCGCGACGTTGGCGGCAAGACGCTGGGCCGCGTCTTCAAGCGCCTGCGCTTCGGAGTTCTGAACGTTGGAATCCAGGATCGTGTAGGAATCGGCCGAGCTGCGGCCGCGATGGATGGTGCTGCCACTGCCGGCATCCTTGATGACGTATTCCGTGCGCAGCGTCATGAGGAGCTGCGAAGTGCGGAGCACGTTGCGACGGTCTGAACGGAACTGAGAGCGGTCCACATTGATGACCTTACCATCCAGCACCGCTTCCGCATCTTCCATGGAGACGATTTCATAACCGCCGCTGTTCTGGATCTGTTTGATGATGGCATTGGTCACCAGCGAGCCCAGGCGGGGTTCCAGCGTCTGGTTTTCAAACGTCGGGATGGCCAGCTTCGTCACGTTCGTGAGGTGGGCAGGCTTCTGACCGCCGAGCTGGTAGCCCGCGCAGCCCGTGAGAGACACCACCAAACCAAAGGCACAGGCGAGGAGAGAAATTTTCATCCGGGAGAGAAAGAAGATCAGGCTGGAAAGAGAAACGGCAGATCAGTTGGCCGGGGCAGCAGGCTTCGGCGGCACAGGCAGGCTCGTAGGCGGCTGTGGCGGGATGCCGGGGGCCACAGGCGCGGCAGGCACTGGCAACAGGGCGGGTTTCTCTTCCGTCACAGGAGGCAGCAGGCTGCCACCGACAGGAGCCATGCCGGGGGTCAATGGCAGGGTGGGCTCCTGAATCGGGATTGGGAGGAAGTTGTCGTCGCCAGCACGCATCTTCGGCTTCTGGCCCAGGCGGGTCAGTTCCGGGGAAAGCGGGCCGATGTAGTCATCACGCGTCTTCAGGTTGCGAGCACCTGGGATGGTGTAGTCCTGGTCGGGCTGGCCTTTTTTGGCATCTGCCACCGCTTCAGGGTCCGCAGCGGCCAGTTCGGCCAAAAGTTCACGGGCTTCATTCGAGGCTTCAGGAGAACCGTATTTCAGGGCTTCGTTGAAGTAGATGGCAGCAGCCTTGGTCTTGCCCATGCGTTGGTAGAATTTACCGACGGCCAGGGACTGCGTGGCTTCAGCGGCATTCACCTGCTGGAGGATCATCTCAGCTTCATTGGCGCGGTCCCCCTTAGGGTTGGTGGACATGTAGGTGGTCAGCGCATCGCGGGTGGCCACGAGGTTCGACTTGTCCTCACTGCGGCTGGCGGCCACGCTGCTGATGGAGCCGATTCGGAACTGGGCTTCGCTGGCCTGCTTGGTGTTCGGGTAATTTTCCACCACGTTCTGGTAGGCAAGCACGGACTTATCTTTCTCACCCAGATCCTGATAGATTTCTGCGATGCTGAACTGGGCCAAAGGTGCCAGTTTGCCGAAGGGCGCGTTCTTGATGATCTGCTGATAAAGCTTGATCACTTCTTCGCCGCCCATCTTCACCGGAAGGATGAGCATGGCGCGCTGGCGGCGGCCCCCACGGGCTTCTTCCGCCAGTTCATACTGCTGCTGGAGGGCATCATTGAAACGGGCGCTGGAGCGGTGATCGTCAATGAACTTCTGAAAGGCATCGAAAGAGTTCGTCACGTCGCTATTGGCGCGGGTGATCAGGGCGCTGGCGTAAGCAGCTTCCGAGGCGGCAATCGTGAACGGATACTGCTTCACGATGGCGTTATACTGGCTCTGGGCGCGGCCGGTCTTGCCTGCATTCTGCGCTTCGCGGGCAGACATCAGCAGGGCAGTCGCCTGGGCTTCCTGGGCCTGGCGCTCATCGGCACCGGGGGCTTGTTTGCCCTTCTTTTCGAACAGTCCCAGGAAAGCTGGGGAACTGGTGGGCAGAAGAAACAATGATGCTGCCGCAAGGGCGCAAGCGGACAGTCTGGGAAGAACAGGTTCTCTCATCGGAACAAGATACTAAAGGCGTGTAAAGGGAACGTCAAGCTGCCGGAACGGCGGGTTTCATTCTCACACTCCGCCGCTGGTGGAAACTGGAATTCGCACTTCCAGCCAGCAAGCATCGGCACTCAGGCCCGTGATTTGCCGCTCTGCCGCCGTCATCTGTGCCGGAATGAGGGCAAAATCCCCCTTCCCCAGGGGGCAGCCATTGACACTCAGCCCCCCATCCACCACGGCCACCGTCAGGTGCTCCCCTTCCCGGCCCAGCAGACTGGAAGCAGGGTCGCCCTGGCGAACCTCAAAAAACGGACAGGTGGCCAAGGTGCCATCTGCTTGCGCCAGTTGCATGGCCGGCTCGTGGTCGTCGAAATTCATGCTGCGCAGCGAGGGGCCGATGTGCAGCTCCCGCGGCTGGCCATCCAGGCCGACGCGGTTCCAGTCAAATACCCGGTAGGTGGTATCGCTGTTTTGCTGAACCTCAAAAATCACCAGCCCCGCACCGATGGCATGCAGGCGGCCACTCGGCAGAAACAAGCTGTCGCCCGCCGCAGGCCGGATGGCGTGCATCAGATCGGCCACACTGCCATCCTGAAGCGCTGCTTCAAACTGAGTCCGAGTGACCCCGGCCCGCAGCCCGGCATAAAAACACGCACCCGGCTGGGCCTGGGCCACATACCACATCTCCGTCTTCGGCTCCCCCCCCAGTTCCTCCGCCACGGCCGCAGGCGGATGCACCTGGATGGAAAGATCGTCGCACGCATCCAGGATCTTCATCAGCAGCGGATACCGCGCCGAAGGATGACTGGCCAAAGCCTCGCCGAAAACCGCCACTCGATGCTGAGTCCACAGCTCATGCAGCGTCATTCCCGCAGCCTCCTCCCCGCGCACCTCATTCACCGCTTCGGCCCGGTCACAGATCTCCCAGGACTCCCCATACGGCAGCCGGGGATCCGGCAAAGAGCGGCCAAACTGAGACTCCAGATTTCGGCCTCCCCAAACGCGGGTTTGGTAAATGGGCAGAAAGCGCAATGGCTGATTCCAGTTCATGGAAAGATGCTAATGCGCAGGCTTGCCTCCCGGCGCAAGACCCCATTGCAGATAAAGAAATGTGACCAGTGTAAAATTCGTTCAATGAAACTTCTCATCGTGCACGTTGTTGCAAGCACAGGCCGTTAAATGCCACCACCCGGCATCTAGCGCTCTTCTCCCACTCCCAGCCACCCACCATGAAGTCCCTGCTCCTCACCTCCGCACTTTTGGCCGTCGGTCTCGCCCCTGCCGCCCACGCCCAGGCACCGGCCACCCCGACAGTGCCCCAGCCAGGCACGACCCTGACGGAGGCCCAGGTGAACTCCGTGATGACGCAGCTCAAGGAACTGGAAACCCAGATCCTGCAAATGCGCGGCAGCAACCTCTCCGGCATCCTGGCCAAACTTCGTGAAGGCACCGCCAGCGACCAGGCCGCCATGAGCCTTTACCTGGACTGCGACAACATCGTGAACAGCGAGCGCAAGGAAGTGGACAAATCCGATGCCCGCAAGCGCATGGACAGCATGCAGCGCAATGCCAAGGGCGGTAACAACGATGACAACGGCGATGCCGCTTTCGCCATACGTCTGGGCATTCAGTACCTCATTCTCACCCTTGAGGCTCATGAGGCCAAAGACGATGAATTTAAAAAGATGGTGCCCAAGCTGCAGGAATACATCAACTCCGTCGTCGCCGCCGCGCCCAAGCTCAAAGGGGTGGCCTATAATAGGCTCAACAATGCCCTGAATAACAACAACCCGATCGTCGAGGCATTCAATCTCAACCGCTACCTGAACCGCAAAGAATGGAGCCCCCGCGCGGCAGACGTCGGCAGCATGTACATGCAGACTCTGCTGCCACTGGCAGCGGTGGATAGCAAAGACAGCCTCCCTGCCCTATGGGATGCCCGCATCAATGCCGAGGGCATCTTCCGCAAGGAGCAGATGTTTGCCCCAGAATTTGAGCTCTGGACCAAAAATGAACTGCCCGCCCTTCGCTGGCAGCGCGCCCTCTTTCTCTATGAAAAAGGCCCCTCCACCATCAATGCCCTGGCTGACATGCTGAAGGTGATCAAGGAAAACCCAAGCCATCCCGACGCCCCGATGTGGGTCAAAACCATGCGGCAGATGGTGAACCAATCTGCCCCTGAGCAAAAGAGCGCCAACCTGGAACCCACCGCAGGCTCTTAGGGCATGGTCACCTGGCTGGCCAGAGTCCTGCGCAGTTTTGGGCCAGCTTTGACAGGCATCGGCACCGCTCTGCGCAGCCAGCCGAATCTTCAGATCCACCTCGCAGCCACCCTGGCGGTGACGACCCTCGGGCTAATTCAAAATTTGCCCACCTGGAAATGGGGCTGCCTGGGTCTCTGCATCGGCCTCGTTTGGGTGGCCGAGCTTCTGAATACGGCCCTGGAGAAACTGTGCGACCGGATCACCCTGGAGCGGGATGAGCAGATCCGTCAGGTCAAAGACATGGCCGCGGGTGCCGTGCTGATTGCCTGTGCCGTGGCAGTTTTTATGGCATTCATGATTTTCCTCTAATCTTCCAAAGTCACTAACCTCCATCGAGGCTCTCTATGGAAGAAATTTGGGACATTTTGGCTTATTTTCAGTGGTTTTGTAGACTTTTTGTAGGAAATCCCACACAAAACCGTGCATTCCGTAGGACAATCGGAAGAATTCTAGCTTTGATGAAAAATAATTAAGATGGTATTAGTGCGATTAACAAATAATGAACCAACCTGCACCATCTTACACCCACAGACCCGACAAGTCTGTGGATGAGCGATGGGAACTGGTGACCTTCAAATCTCTGGGGGTGGACATTCACGGCTGCTTTGTCCCCAGTGAAACTGCCCGTTCCGGCCCCACCCTGATCGTCTCTCACGGCGCAGGCGAGTTTAAGGAAAACTACTTTGAGATGGCGCGCAGCCTCTCCCGCCAGGGCATTTCCTGCCTGCTCCTGGACATGCACGGCCATGGTGCCAGCGGCGGGCATGCCTACCACGTTTCCATCCGCGAATGGGTGGCAGATCTGCTAGCAGCGCTGGATTATCTGGAGACCCGGCCCGATGTGGACCCGAAAAAAATCGGTGCCTTTGGCCTTTCCTCAGGCGGTACCGCCATCCTGGAAGTCGCCGCCATTGATCCCCGCCTCCGCGCACTGGTGGCTTTGGATGCCACCGTGATGAACACCCTTCCCTGGTCCATCACGCTGACAATGGGCACCCTCTGTGGTGTCGGTTACCTCAAACGCCTGCTGACGGGCAAAGACCTGCGCATCTCCATCGTGAAACTTCTCGAAGAGGTCCAACTCGCCGCAGATCCCGAGATCAATGAACGCCTGAAGGTGGACCCAGGCAAACGGCGCGCCTTTGCCAATTTCCCCCTGCCTGGCGCGGGTCACGCCTTCTTTGTGAACACCATCAAGCGGGTTTCCAAAATCAAAGCTGCCACACTCGTCATCTGGGGAGAGCAAGATAATCTAGACCCCGTCAGCACCGCCTACCGACTTCACGATGCCCTCACTTGCGTCAAGCAAGTCGAAGTCGTCGCTGGCAATGGTCACGCTGGGCACCTAGACCGCAACAGACAGCGCGTTTTTGATCTCACAGGAGATTGGCTTCTCGAACATCTGGCCTAGCGTCTTCGCAGAAAAGGTGTACACCTATCAGCCTTCCCCCATCATGCGCTCAATCTTAGGTAAAGAGTCTGAAAATTTCAATCATGAGGAGAAATGGTCTTTACTATCAGGCCATATCAAAAAGCATGGTTGTGAGGCGCTTTCATATGCGACGCTCCAGCATGGCATGGAATACTTTGTCCATGAGCTTGGCTACATCGCCTTTATCACGGCCACTCACCCTGTCTTTGCCCGCAAGCCCAAACGCATCGCCCTGACAGATCCCGTCTGCGCCCCTGAAGATCTGCAGCCCCTCATCGCTGCCTTTCTCAAAGAGTTCCCTGCAGCCGTCTTTGGCGTCGTTTCAGAACGATGCGCCACAGTCCTCCGCCAGATGGGCTTCAAGGTGAACTGCGTGGGGTATGAGCCTGAACTTCCCGTGCAGACCTACAATACCCAGGGCAACTGGAAGGAACTCGACATGATCAAACGCGCCCGCAACGAAGCGAAGCGCGAAGGCATCCGGATTGAGGAAGTTGACATCGCCAAGGTGCCGCTAGAGCAATTGAACGCCCTTTCCTCCAAATGGCTTCAAGGCAAAAAGGTCAATGACCGTGAGATCTGGATTTATGCCCGCCGCCCAGTCTACCAGCAGGAGCACGACGTCCGCAAATTTGTCGCCTATGACAAGGAAGGCATCGCCATCGGCTACGTGTTCTACGATCCCATGTACCGCGACGGCAAGGTCTTTGGCTACTCAGCAAACACCGTCCGCTGTGATGAAGCCCGCTATGGACGTCTGGCCACCGCCGTCCACATGGTGGCCATGGAAACCTTTAAAACTGAGGGCGTGGAAGTACTAAACCTTTTGTTATGCCCGTTCACGAACCTGGAGCGCGGCATCTATTCGGACGACCTGATGACACGCTGGTTTTTCCAGGTCAGCCAGCGGTTCGGCGGCGAGATCTACAACTTCAAAGGGCTGGCCTTTCACAAGTCCAAGTACCGAGGTTTTGAGAAGCCCGTGTACTATGCCTCCAACAGCACCCTGCCCTCCAACGATGTTTACCTCGCCTTCCTCACGGCAGACATCGCACGCAGCTACTTCGACACCATGAAGCTGCTGGGCATCGGCATTGTTAAAGAGCTGTTCAAGGGCACGCCAAAGAAGGCTGCTCCGGTAGAAAAATCCGCCTGAGCGGGTTTGTCACGGCTTCCACAAATGGCCTTCAGATTGGCCATGGAATTGCGTGGCCGTGAAAGGTGGCTTTCATCTTTTAGCAAGACAGCAACAGGCCACTTTTTTGTACATTCAAAGCCGAATCAGAGGTCGTTAAATTCAAATTTGAAACCAATTCGGCTGTGAAAAGTTAATTTTTTAAAATAATACACACAAATTAACATTCATGTGCGATAGTCTGCCGTATGAGCACATCACTTGACCCGACGAGGCTGCGCTTTTTGCTGCAAAATCTGCACAATGAATTCCCAGGGGTTGATTATGCAACCCTCGTGAGAACTGTCATGGAGGTCGAATCTCACATCGAACCCGATGAATCGTGGGACGACTACTGTGGTCGCATTCGTGACTCCATCGAGAGCGAACATGCGGCCACTGCCCACATCTCCATCCGCCGCATCGGGAAGATCACCCGCGCCCGCAGTCTGGTAGAAGTGCCTTGAACTGACTTTCCGAAAAAGGCTAAACCGCATCAGGTGCCGACTAAAGCACCGCGCCATCCGTAGATGACGTGGTGCCAAGAATGTGATTCATCCAGGCTGGTACCCAGATCAAGGCTTCTGGAATTCAATCGGCCACGATACCTGCTCATTGGTCGGGGCCGTGGACAAGGCTGGCAGGAGCAGATGCCCGCCACCGAGGATGCCTTCCGTTTCATTCACAGGCTGGCGCAGAATGCCCACAAATGGGACCGTGCGTGGCACAGCTCTGCCTGCCACTATGTCCGACAGGACAAAGCTGCCACTGAACAGGCCCGTCGTAGCCGTGAACGTGACTTTCCACTTGGTCGCATTGACCGGCACTGTCACAGGCGACGCCACGGCGACCTTGCCTGCGGCATCCACCGTGACCGATACGGGTAAATCGTCATACGAGTCGCTGGTGAAGGCCCCGTGAGCCACGGTGAGCTGCCCGGTCGGGTTCAGCCCCAGGCGATTCGCCAAGGTGATGGCGGCCACGGTCTTGGTGGCCTTCGTGGGCGGCAGCCAGGGATCCAGCATGATCCGGCAGGCCAGAGGGCCAAATCCTGCACGGTAGGACTTGTCCTTGGTCTCGGGCGCTTTCTGCCAAACGAGGTCCGCTTCAGCGTCGAAGCCCACATACTTGCGGCCAGCCAGGTTCGGGTGATTTTGCAGCGGGATGTTGCCCGCGATGTAGCTGTTCAACCTCTTGTAAGGGAGGAGGAAGAGACGATAACCAGCCTCAGAGTCTGCCGCCAAGGAAGCCGTGAGAAGCGTGCCATCGCCCAGTTTGCCAGCCAGCTTCAGGGTGCCCTTGGCATCCACCGTGGCCGTGGCATAACCCACGCCCTCTGGCACTGGCATAACGGAAGTGTCGATCACCAGCCCGGAGCCCAGCAGAAGCGTGTGGGCACCCACGTGAGTCAGCGTCTGCCCTTTCGCCAGCACCAGCAGCTTTTGCCCGTCCAGGGTGGCGGCAACCACGGTATCATTGAGCTTCAGTGTGGTTTCAAACTCACCCTGCAAGGGCAGGACAAAATCCAGCACATAACTGTTGGTGCCTTTGCTGAAGGTGGCCTGACCCGTGACGGTTTCTTCTTCCACATCCGTGGTTAGGTTGCCCTTAAACGGCAGTGCCGCCAGTTCACCCGCTGTGGTCAGCTTGCCTGTGAAGGTTTTGCCCGTGGCTGCCACCGTGATCTCCGCCTTCGCCGCCGGGAGTGCATTGCCTCCGGTGCTGGCTAGCAGGGCCTCATACTGGCCGGCAAAGGTATCCACCGTGAGCGTGCCATTCACATAGATGAAGAGATAGTTGACCGCCACCGCTCCGGCAGGCTTGATCGGGTAGAGCCCACCCGCGCTGGTCTCTTTGGCTGTGGTGGTCAGCACCGGTGGCTTCACGGCCGGCTTGGCCGTCGGATCATCAAAAATGGTCAGTTCACTGTCACCTGCCAGGAAGCCCGAGTAGCTTAAGGTCAGGGGTGGATTTGGCTGGCCCACCAGTTTGCGCTGGTTGTCTGCCGTCACCGTCAGCGGCGCTTTGTTGATGACGAGGCTGCCAGTTTTCTTCACAGCCCCCGCAGTGGCCACCACTGCATATTTACCAGCTTGGGTCGGCGGCGTTTCGCTGCCCGCATAGGTGATGGTGACCTCCACCGATTCATCCACCCCGACATAGCCGACTTCGATGGGCGATCCTGTATAGGTCTGCGTCAAATTGGTCAGCGTCAGACCTGTGGGATCGGCCAGCACCTTGAAGCTACGGATCACCGGCGCAGCGGCCTTGACGGCGGCACTGCCAGCCTGCACCGCGCGGACACTGACGGTGCCCACTCCGGTCAAGGTCAGCATCCCAGGTGCGGAAAGATCCGCAGGGCCGGAGACCACCTCAAAGCTCACTGCCAATCCGGAACTTGAGTAGGCACTCAGGGCCACGGTGCCCTCGCTGAGATAACGCGTCGGCGGCAGAGTGAAGGTGATCGTCTGTGCCACTGGCACCACCGGGGTGTTTCCAGTGATGAAGAAGCTGCGCGAAACTGCTGGAGCTTCCAGCCAAGTCCCATTGCCCGGCTGGGTGGCGCGGATGGTGACGGTCCCACTGGGCCCTGTAGGAGTGACGGTATTGCCGACCAACATGGCAGGGCCGGAGACGAGCTCAAAAGCCACCGTAAGCCCCGATGAGGCCGTGGCATTGAGTGTGAATGGACCTGCTGTGGCGAGACGGTCTGCCAACGGGGCAAAGGTGATCGTCTGCGGTTCAGGCGAGGGCGGCGTGTCCAGGGAGATAAAGCTGTGCTCCACCGCCTGGGCGGCTTCGTAGTTTGCATTTCCAGCCTGGGTGGCGCGCACAGTCACTACACCTTCGGTTCCATCCAGGGTCACCGTGGCACCGCTCACAGTGGCCGGGCCAGACACCCGCTCAAAACTCACCGGAAGCCCGGAACTGGCGGTGGCGCTGAGGGTGAAAGGAACGCTAAACATCGAACGATCCGACAGGGCTGCGAAGTTGATCGTCTGCGTCGCCTTGGCCACCGTGAAGGTGCGCACCACCGGTGTGGCGGCGGAGAAGTTTTCATTGCCCGCCTGGGTGGCCGTCAGCGTCACCTCCCCTGCCCCAGTGATGGTCAGGGTGCTGCCATTGAGCGTGGCTGGACCGCTGGTCACCTCGATGGAGACTGGCAGGCTGGAGCTGGATGTGGCGCTCACCTGGAGGCTGTTCGCCGCCGGATTGAAGGTTCGATTCGCAGGCTGCACAAAGGTGATCGTCTGAGGCGGCAGCAGGCCGTTGCGGGAATCAAACTCGCCGCCATTCAGAATGGCGAAACGATTTTGTGTCACCTGATTGAGAGAGGTGAAACTGCCTCCCACATAAATACGCCCCTGGGCGTCCACAGCGATGTCGTTCACCCGGCTATCCAAGGACACTGACATTCCTGTGTCACGGACGAAGCTTTCGTCCATGCGAATGAAGGTTGCATTAGCCCCCGAGAGCAGCTTGCCATCAGGCTGCCGCGCCACCGTGTTCACCACGCTGCTGTGGCTTGTGATGGAGAATCCCAGATCAGCCCCGGTCGCCGCGTTCAGCCTTTTCAGATATGGCTGGCCAGCAACATTGCCACCGACGAACAAAGAGCCGTTGGGCAGTTGCAAAACGTCATGCACAATCGTGAAAATATCAGGTGAGACAAAGTTGCCATCACGCGCTCCGGTGGCGGAAAGCTTGACTAGCCGCGCCATGGCATTGCTTCCCCAGGTGTTGCTAATACCTCCGACATACAGCGTGCCATTCGCCAGCCGATGAATGCAGTTGACGTCATTGACCGCACCGGAAGTGAAACTGGCCATAACGGCCCCATTCGCGCCCAGGCGTGCCATCCGGTTCACAGCGGCCGAATTATTCGTGCCGATCTGCGTGAATTTCCCACCGATGTAAACCGAGCCATCTCCCACTGCGGCTAGGGCATACACCCCCTGATTAGGGCCAGCCGTCACTGTATCAAAGGCCGTATCCAGTGCGCGGGCTGAGGTGAAACGAGCCACGCGGGTGACGTTCGTCACGGTGCCCCCAATATTCACGCTGGTAAAGTCACCGCCCACAAAGATGCGCCCTTCCGAATCCACGGCAATCGCACGGATGGTGTTGTTGAAGCTCGGGGAAAAGTTGGGATCCAGCGTGCCATCCGAGAGGAACCTCGCCAAGCGCCCACGGTTGACGGAGGTGGCTCCGTTCACCGATACGCTGGTGAAAGCACCTCCCACCAAGTACGAACCATCATCATACAAATGAATGGCCAAGACTTCGTTGTTGAAAGTCGGCTGAGGGCGGTCACCCGCAAGCGCATCCGGCCTGCGCTGCACTGTCAGGTTGGCCGTTCCCGAGGTCGCCGTGGAAATGGTATTTGTGACGCGTAGGCGATAGTTGCCTGCATCGGCAAAGTCCACGCCCGTGAGCGTGAGGGTGGGCGTGGTGGCTCCGCTGACTCCGTTGCCATTGCTCAGTGCGACATCTCCCAAGAGCCACTGGTAGCTGAGTGTCCCAGCCCCACGAGCTGTGCCATTAAAGGTCACCGTGGTGCCTGTATCCACGATCCGGCTCACCGGAGAGCTGAGAATTTCAGGTGCAGAAAGCACCGTCAGCAAGGCGCTGTTGCTCGTCACTTCATCATCCGGGCTGGTGACGGTCACAGTATAATTGGCTGCATCACCGATGATGATATTGGAGATTGTCAGAGTCGGCGTTGTCACCCCCGAGACACGACCACCATCATTCAGCGGCATGCCGTTTCTCTTCCACCGGTAGGCAAAGCCATTGTTGCCTGTCGCGCTGGCGCTGAACTGGAGAGAAGCCGTGCCCACATCCACCACTTGGCTGGCTGGATGCGTGATGAAACGGAGCACCGGCCCATCTCCCTGGAGAATGACCATGCGGTTCGCCGCCACCCCCTTGTAGGTGGTGAAGCTAAAACCTGAGATCCAGAGGCGACCCTGAAAGTCCACCTCAATGGCGGTGATACTGCCGTTGTTGAAACCTGTGCCAACATTGAAGCCGTCATCCAAGCTGCCGTCTTGATTCAGACGGAACAAACGGTTCCTCGGGCTCGTGAAGCCGCCACCCACTAGCACCTTGCCGTCTGGCAAGGCCGTCATCACCGAAGGCGCATTGGTCAACGTTTCCGTGAAGCTGAACGAGGCATCAGCCGCACCATCGGGCAGCAGACGCAGCAGCCCGAAAGGAGATGCATTGCGAGCAACAAGAATGCGGCCCAAAGCATCCACCGCCGTGGTAGCGATCGGGCCAGCTGGCAAGGCCGGAGCAAAGGTATTGTCAAGCGTGCCATCAGCATTCAGACGAATGAGGCTCGGGATCGTCGTGGTCGCACCGGATGGACCGTAGCTGTTGAAGTTGCCCGCCACCAGAATCTTCCCATTCGGCAGCAACTGCATCGCATTCACATCGTCGCTCAATTCGAGTTTGAACGTGGTGTCCAGACTGCCGTCCGGATTCAGGCGGACGAGGTAGTTGTAGCCGAAGTTGCCGCCGTACCCCCCGAAACTACCCGCCACATAGATACGACCCAGGCCATCGGCAATCACCGCCACAGGCGCGCTGGAAGGTCCAACCGGCAAGAAAGAGGTATCCAGAGAGAGATCTGCATTTAGACGGGACAGGCGCGTGCGCCCAGCGCCCTCGACGGTGGCGACACTGGTGAAATTGCCAAACACCAGAATCTTGCCATCGGGCTGGCGGAAGAATCCGTTCACGCTGGAATTGCTGCCGCTGAAATTGCCTGCAGCAGGTCCTGTGGCACGACCCTCCGCATCAATCACGACCAATTGATTCCCAACATTTGTGGGGCCGCCATTGAGAGGATTCCCGGCGATGCTACCTCGGGCACCGATGAGCGTGCGCCCATCGGGAAGATGCAGAAAGGCATTCACATAATTGCTCGAGTTTGTACTCGTCGTGCCCAGTGCCACCAGTGCAGGATCGCGGTCGGCTGCCACCTGGTTCACCGCCACAGAGGTGGGGGTGGTGCTGGCCGTGCCTTGGCTATTTGTCACGGTAAGTGTGTAAAGGCCATCGTCGGCATTGTTCACCCCAGCGATCACCAGGGTGGCCGTATTGGCTCCCGAATAACGTCCGCCATTCTGGATCAAGACGCCATCGCGCCGCCATTCATAGGAAGCCGGAGTCGCTGCCAAAACCTCAGCGGACAACGTCAGCGTTGCCCCTCGTTCTGGCGTTGCATTGGCGGGGCTGCTGACCACCACAGGAGCATAAAGCACATTCAGCTTTGCGGGAGTGCTAGTGACGGTGTTCGTCGGTGTCCCGCCAGTCACCTCCACGGTGTAAAAGTCATCATCTGCCACACCGGCGTTGGTGATGGTGAGGATGGCCGTCGTAACGCCCGAGATGCGTCCACCATCCGCCAGCGGCACTCCGTTCTTCAACCACTGGTAGGTGAGACTGGTCCCTATCGCACCCACACTCATCTGGGCCGTGGTGCCGCCGTTGACACCCACCTTGGCGGGTTGATTGACAATAGCAGGATCTGTAGGATCTCCCTCCAGTCGCACCACACCGCCCGTCGTCACGCCATTGAAAGCCGTGAATTCTCCGGCGATCCAGATGGAGCCATCTGGGCCATGTGTCACCACCCTCACATCTGCATTCGGCCCCGTGCCTACAGTGAAGGAGGCATCGCCATCATTGGACCCCGGCGAAGGCAGCGGATTGCTGGCCTTGATCCGGTAAACCGAGCCGCTGCCACCGATGCTGGCTCGAATCACCATCACCTTGCCATTCGGTGCCTGAGAGAGTTCATAAACCTGGTTACCAGAACCGAGGTTGGACACCACAGCGCCCGTGTTACTGATCTCAGCAAACACCAGGCTTCCCAAGGAACCCGCCGCGAAGATTCGGCCATCTTTCAGCACCAGCAGATCATTGTAAGTGGAGCTACCGGAGGCCCCGGAAAGGGTAAAGGTGGTGTCCAGTGTTCCATTCGTGTTAAGCCGCCCAAAACGGCTGACCGTAGAACCCGCAAGCTGGCTAAACAACCCACTAACCAAAAGCTTATCATCATTCTGCACGGCAATGTTGGTCACCTGCTGGTTCACTGCCGGTGCAAAAGCGGCATCCAGCACCCCGGCTGAACTGAAGCGGGAAATCTGCCCAGTAGGACTCGTAAACATCCCCACATACACACGTCCGGCGGAGTCCAGGGCGATGTCATTCACCTGGCCTGCACTGAGGTTGCTGCCCACATTCGTGTTAAAATTCGTGTCCAGAGTCAGGTCGGCATTCAGCCGCATCAAGCGCGTGGCTGGACTGGTAAAACTGCCTCCCACCAGGATCTTCCCGTCCGGCTGCCTCAGCAGCGCAAGGACACTGTTGTTCAGAGTCAGAGGAAATGCTGTGTCCGTCGAGCCATCAGGACGAATGCGGATGAGGTAGGGTTTGTTGATATTGGTCCCCACATTCGCACTGAAGCCGCCGCCGATGAGCACGCCGCCATCGTCCGTGGCCACGATGGCCTGGGGAGCGCCACTGGTGAAGGAAGGCCGCCCCGCAGTGGCCTGCCCAGCGAAGATGCCGCCCGACCGCGCTGTCACGATGACTTGCGCGGCCGCGCTGCTGAAGCTGCCCGCTGCATTCGTGGCCACCAGCACATACAGCCCGGCCTGGGCCTGGGTGAGGGCCGCGATGTTCAGATTCGTCCCCGTCGCACCTGTCACAGGCGCGCCATTAAGATACCATTGATAGCTGATCGGCGTCGGGCTCGTCGCTGCAGCCGTCAGGGTCAGGGCTTCACCGACCAGCCGCGCTGTATTGGCCGCAGGCTGGACGGTGAAGGTCACCGGAGTGTCAGAATCCAGCAGCGTCACGATAGCATCCGCACCGGTGGTCACCGGCCCCTGCGGATCGCTGAGGAGCACACGGAAGCTTTCGGTGGACTCCTGCGTGCCATCCGCCAACAGCGTGAGCGTGATGAACTTGCTTTCGGAATCTCCAGGTGCCCAGCTCAGGGTACCTGTCGCTGCTGTGTAATCCGTGCCCGCCGTCGCTGTCGTGCCAGTGAGCGCATCTGCCGTGGTCCATTGCACAGAAAGCGGGTTCAGGACGGAGCCATACCGCCTAACCAACAGCGTAATCGTTCGTGCAGCCTCCGTGTAGGTCACACGCGCGGGCTCAAAGCCCACGGTTCCCACCTGAGAATTCCCCAAAAGCACAGCGGCATAATTTTTCGTCACACCGTTCACCAAAGTAAAATTACCCGCAATGAACACATCGCGTGAAGGCGTGAAATGCAGGCTGTTCACGCTGCCATTCGTGCCCCCGCCCACAACAAAGGAGGAATCAATGCTGCCATCCAGTTTCAAGCGGGCCACGCCCCGAAGATTGCTGCCACCGATGGTCAAAAACTCTCCGGCGATTACCAGCTTGCCATCCTGGTCAAGGATTCCTGAAACCTTGCCTTCTGTGTTATTGAATGGACTGACGAAAGAGCTGTCCGCAGTACCCGCTGCATCCAGCACCGCCATGCGCGGGCCTGGATTGTGGGCACCATTGAGTCCAGAGAAACGCCCACCAATCGCGATCTTCTGGCCGAAGGCATACAGACCGATGGTCTCGATTTCTCCACCGATGGCGGAGACTGGCGAAAAGCTGGAATCTACCGTGCCATTGGCATTCAGGCGGGAGAGGTTGTAGGTGAAGCCCTGGCCATTTCGCCCAATCATGTGGGCCACCAGGATCTTGCCGGAAATCCCCTGCTCCACCACGGCATCTACCTTGCCCTGGAGGTCGCTGCCCAGAGTCACTGGGGCGGTGAAACTGCTATCCAGCGTGCCATTGGCCAAGTAGCGGCGAAGCCCGCCGCCGGAACCAAAACCGACATAAAACGTGCCATCGGCCCCCGGGGCAATTGTCTCCACATACAGGTTATTTCCCGCAGGCAGCGAGGGCGTGTAAGTCGTGTCCAAAGCACCATTGGCTTGGAATCGCGCCAAGTCGGGACGACTCACCGCCGAACCTCCAGCAGGGCTGGTGACAGTGTCAAAGAAACCGCCCGCCAAAATGCTGCCGTCTTGCAGCACATGCAGCGCAGAGACCCCATTGTCGAAGGTGGACTCGGTAAAGGAGGTATCCACTGTGCCATTGGCTAATAAACGCTGGAGCGTCCGCACGGATGGTGCCCCATTCTGGGTGGTAACCACGATCCAACGGCCCTGGAGATCTGGGGCAGCCGCTGAAATCGCTCGATTGTTGCCCAAGCTAGGGGTGAAGGTGGTAACGACCGAACCCGCAGGCGTGAGCACATTCACCGTCGCCGCTGCTGAAGGCACGGACCCGTTTGCACTGGTGACCACCACCCGATACTGCCCGGCATGGTTCTGCGGATTCACTTGGCTGATCTGCAAGTTTCGGAACGTCGCCCCCGGGATGTTCGCAAAGCCGCTGCCGCTGTTGTATTGCCATTGGAAAGTCACAGGCACGGTGCTGTTGACCGTGACGCTCAGGTTCAGATTCGCCCCCTGGTTCAAGGTCACGCTGGCTGGGGGTGTGACGATTTCAGGCGGTGAATCATCATCCAAAATGGAGACCTGCGTCACCGCCACACTGCCCAGGGTGGCTCCTCCGGTCGGCCCTGTAAGGGTGACCTGAAAAGTCCTCGTCGCATTGGCCGGCACATTGTCCGTCAAAGGAATGGTGATGCTCTTGGCGCCGCCTTCACCATCGGCCCAGTTCAGGCTGCCGCTGCTGCTGGTGTAGTGGGTTCCGGCCACCGCATTGCCACCGCCCGTGGCGTAGTTCACACTCACAGCCCCGGCGATGCCTGCCGTGCGGGCCACCTGTACCGTCACACTGCCGCCGTCTTCCAAGGCGGAGTAAACAGGGCTGCTGAATTTCAGTGTGCCCGCTCCTGTTGTGCCATCGCCCTCGAAGGCCACCAGATTGTTGATTTCCAGTTCAGGGTCCGTCACGCGGGAAAACCACCCGCCCGCGACGATGCGGCCATCATTCAAGGGCACCGCGCTGTAAATGTGCGTGAGGTAGCTGTTGCGATCAGTCGAGTAAGGAGCCGGAGTGAAAGTGGTGTCGCGGGTGCCATCCGGATTCAGGATGACCAGAGAGGCCACCGATGTCTCATTGAAGACATTGAAGATGCCCCCGGCCAGGATGCGACCATCCGGCAGCAATTGCAGCAGGCCGCCCACCCAACCATTGGTGCCCTTGCCCAGGTTGGCATTGAAGGCTGCATCCGGCGCACCGCTGGCAGTCAGTCCCGTGAGGAAGTCCCCATCCGGCTGACCCACAAGAGTGTGGCTTCCACCGATGATCACCTGGCCACTAGGCAGTGCCAGCACCCGGTTTACCCGGCCATACTCGTTTGCAAAAGGCACATAAAAGGAGGTATCCTCCTGCCCTCCTGGTAGGAGCCGAAAAACATATGGGTAACCGCCAAAATTGCCCGCGCTACCGGACACATAAATCCGGCCATCCTGGGCGAGGCTGATGCAGTCCACCACTCGGGAGCTCCCCGCCATGGCGCTGGAGTCAAAGGTCAGGTCCTGCACGCCCGTCTGGGCATCCACCCGAATGAGGTTGGCCCGGCCTCCGGCGGCAAAAGCCCCTCCGATAAGTAGGCCACCATTCTTGTCCAAAGCCAGGCTCTGCACATAACGGCCAGCCCCATTCGATGCCAGCGTGGGCGGCACAAACGTTGGGTCCAGCGTGCCATCGGCATTCACCTTCGCCACCAAGGCCCGTACGGTGCTAGCCGGGCCATAATTTTCAAATACACCGCCGATGAAAAAGGAGCCGTCCGCATTCACCAGGATGGCATTCACTTCCGAAACCTGGCCCATCACCGTCGTGTGCGGTCCCTGGGTAAAGGCCCCATTCGGCGCAAAAGATGGATCCAGGCTACCGTCTGGCAGGAGCCGCTTCAGGGCCGTCAGCTCTCCTAGATTGTTGTGCCTGCCCATGCCTCCCCCACCTCCCACCAGGATGGCACCGCTGGGCTGTATTCCCAACGCCTGCACTGCCCCTGTCGGCCCTTGATCGGGATAGGTAGGCCCTGTGATGCCCAGACCGACTCCATTCAGGAAAACAGGGTCCAAATCTGCCGGCGCGGCCATGGCCGTCGTAAGAAGAGAAAACCCGAGGCAAGAAATAGTGCTAAATGCACGGATTAGGTTCATAGGCAATGCAAATTGAGGTCTGCTATATCGTAGTAACTCCTTTTGCAACGGGGAGTTACCTTTAGTCTTACTAAAGAGCCAGATGTCACAGTGACTTCATACTCGCGCCATCTGCCAGTGAAGACCTGCGGTCGACAGATACTCCTCCCGTGACAGTGGCTAAGTAAACGTCTATGATCCGGTTCATGGGACGTTTTTTTACCCGCTTTTTTCGCAACATGGCCCCTTCGTTTGATGGTGATGGGCGGCGTGGCATCGGCTGCCATCCACGCATCATCCTCGCCCTTCTCATCATGGGCGGTACCCTGGCTTATCACTACCTGGGCACCACCGAATACGAAAACGAATTCACTGGCCGTACCCAGCGCCTAGCCTTTGCCACAGCCGAAGAAGAAATCGCCCTGGGACTGCAATCCGCCCCGCTGATGATCCGGCAGATGGGCGGCCAGTCACGCGACATGCAGGCCCAGGCCCTGGTGGACCGCGTGGGGGCCAAGCTGGTGCAGAGCACGCTCGCAAGACAGACCCCATACCGCTTTGAATTTCACCTCCTCGCGGACCGTGAAACCGTCAATGCCTTTGCCCTCCCCGGTGGCCAAATCTTCATCACGGAAGCCTTGTTCCGCTTGTTTAAAAATGAGGACCAGCTCGCCGGAGTCCTGGGCCATGAGATCGGCCATGTTGTGGGCCGCCATTCCAATGAGCAGATGGCCACCAGCAAACTCTGGCAGGGACTGGCCCAGGGAGCTGGCGTACTGCTTTCCGATGGGCAAGGCAACACGGGGGCGCAGATCGCAGGCATGGTCGCCAACATGCGTGTCATGAAATACGGCCGTGATGATGAACTGGAGTCCGACTCCCTTGGCGTGCGTTTTCTCATCGAAGCCGGGTACAATCCAGAGGCCATGATCGGCGTGATGGAGATCCTGGCCAAGTCGTCCAAAGGCAGCAGCCAACCTGAATTCATGAGTACCCACCCGGCCCCGGAAAACCGCGTGGAACGCATCCGCGAGGCCATCGCCAAATACCGCAAGTGAAGCCCGGCCCCTGCCCCCTGTCGTAGCTTTCTCAATCCTCCCTTACCACTGCCTCATGTCCAAGCGCGTCCTCTGCCTGTTGGCCGACGGTTTTGAAGAAATCGAAACCATCACTCCTGTGGACCTCCTGCGCCGCGCCGGGGCGGAGGTCGTCATGGCGGCCCTGGGCGAGAGCATGCACGTCACAGGTCGCAGCGGCATCGTGATCCATGCGGATGCCCTTCTGGCCAACCTGGAGGCAGACTCCTTTGATCTTCTTTTCATCCCCGGTGGTCCTGCCGTGAAAAGCCTGCGCGCAGACGGTCGTCCGGCAGCGCTAGCCCGGCATTTCCTCACCGCCGGGAAAACCGTGGCCGCCATCTGTGCCGCCCCGCTGGTCTTGCACGATGCTGGCCTCCTGGAAGGACGCCGCTACACCGCCCACGACTCTACCTATGCTGAGCTGACACGGGCGGAGCCTGCCCAGGCCGTGATCGAGGATGGCCAGATCATCACCTCACGCGGCGCAGGCACCGCCCTTCCTTTCGGCCTCAGTCTGATCACCCGCCTCTACGATGAAGCCACAGCCGCCCAAGTGGCTGCGGCGGTGATGGCCTAACTATTTTTGCATCGGGTCAGAAATTCAACCCGAAGGGAACCCGTTTGCACGGGTCCCTCCACTCGCATCCACAAACCCCCGGCCCGGATCAACGACGGCGGCGGAAGTGCAGTCCCAGAAGTCCGATGAAGAGCAGCAGCAGGCGGCTGGGTTCTGGCACGACCACGATCAGGCCGTGGCTGTTAAACAGCCCCGTATCCCAGCTCAGACTGCCAGTGAGCGTTGGCAGGTTGAAAGTTGGCGTACCCGTGGCTGCAGCCGTGCCCAGGCTGGTCCAGTCCAGGATCTGGAAGACATGCCCGTAGTCCGGCACAAAGCCGTTCAGGAAGATGTTGGATACCTGAATCGTCGTCAGCAGGCTCGGGGCGCTCGGATCATTGATGTTGAGCTGGTCATGCTGGGTCGTTCCCGGTTCATAGTTCGTCCAGGAGGCCGGGACACTGAAGCCGGAAGGATTAGCCTGATATGCCAGCACATTGGCCAGATCGAGTGTCGTCGCCCCGCCAAGCTGGAACAGCAGGATGGATTCCGAAGTGGAACTGAGGCTGCCAATGTTCAACTGGCCGAGAGTGCTGACACCGCTGCTGTTCACGGAGCCAGGGGCGATGATGCCACTGTTGGCCACCAGGCCAGAGATGCGGCCCGTGCCAGCCAGGGTGCTGCCAATGCCGACAGTCACCGTGCCGGTACCAGTGCCGGAACCCGTGAGGTTGTTCACCACCAGCGTGCCTGCGCTGACCATGCTGCCGCCTACGTAAGTGTTGGCGTTGGTGAGGAACAAGGTGCCTGTGCCCGTTTTGGTCAGCACCGCGCAATCGGTTCCAGAGATGATGCCGGAGGCCGTGAGCTGGTTCGGAGAAACCACCTCCAGGCTGCCGCCCGAGCCTCCCAGGGAAATGCTGCGGTTCACACCCAGGTCCACCGTGGCCCCGGTGCTGCGCAGCACGCCGCCATTGTTGAGCGCGAGGGTGTTCGTCACCGAGCCATCGCCCAGATTCGTTGCACTGGCGATGCTGATGCGGCCCTGGTTGATCGTGGTCGCTCCGGCATACGTGTTGTCAGCGCGGAGATAAAGAGTGCGCGAGCCTTCCTTGATAATGCCCCCGTTGCGGACAACCGTCTCGATCACGGCGTCGTTGCGGAAGTTTGGATCCGTTTGGCTTGTCTCCACCACGATACGACGATCCGCCCCCCCCAGATCAAGGGTGCCGGTGACACTGCGGGTGCCGGCACTCGCCGTGCCTGTCCCAGTGATCAGGAGCTGGAACTCCGTCGTGCCGCCATCAGTCACGCGGTTGTTGTTCAGGATGATGTCGCCCATCACCGTCAGCACGCCAGTCGCTCCAGTGGCCACAATGGTGCCCCCGGAGGAGGTGGTTAGGAGAATCAGCCCGCCGATGGTCTCGCTGAAGTTATTCAGGTCAAAGCGCTGGGAGGTCCCCGTTCCATGGCGGATTTCCACCTTGGCCGTGTCGGCGATCTGGTCGCTGGCCAACAGTCGGACGATTGGAGTGGCCCCGCTGATGAGCAGGCCGCCGGTGCCGATGGCATTGCCGCCCGTAACATTCAGTTCTAGAGCGCCTGCGGTAACGGTGAACAGCCCGGTGTGCGTGCTGGCGGTGGTACCTGTCAGAGTCAGCGTTCCGGTGCCGAGCTTGCGCAATTCCGCATTGCCTGTGAGCATGAGATTGGTGGCCGTGGCGTTGATGGCATTCAAGTTGATGGTGCCACCACCCGTCCCCACATTCCACATACGGCTGCCCAGATCCCCTGTGTAACCCGCGCCCAGATTGAGCTGGCCACCAGCAAAATTGATCGCTCCTGTGCCGAGAGCGGCGATGTTGGAAATCTCAAGGTTCCCCTGGTTCAGGTAAACGCTGGTGAAAGCGTTCAGCACGTTGGTGAGGCGGAGAGTGCCTGCACCCGATTTCACCAACGGCACAGCCGAAGTCAGCGCCGGATCCAGCGTCACTGTGCCAGTCCCGGTGGTGAAGATGGAGTAATCGCGGCCACCACCTGCGGTGAGGCCGGAGATGCCGCTGATGCTGTGGTTGCCATTGCCTGCAAACAACAAGGTGCCGCTGGTGACTTCCATCGAGGAGGATGTGCCACTGAGCGCAATGGCCGTGGCAGAATCAAACACCAGCGCATTGATGGCCGTCGGCGTCGCCACAAGGGTGGAGGAGGCCGTGTAGCGGATGTTGTTATTCAGCGTGCCCGTGATGGCCGCGGAGTCATTGATGTACTCCGTCGAGGCCAGCGGGCGGAGGCCCAGCGCGGCAGACTCATGAGTCACCAAAGTATTGCCAGCGCCGGAGGCATCCGAATGGCCGATGATCCAGGGGATGATGGAAATGTTGGACGATGTGATGAGGCCGCCGCCGCCCACTTCATAACCTTCCAGTGTCGCCGTGGCCCCCGTATCAAAGCGGATGAGGCCGCGCTGGGTGGCCGTGGTGGTGCCCAGCGCCGGTCCGCGAACCAAAAGTGTCGAACGCTGTGTGCCGCGTGTCAGGGTGTCCGCCACCAAGTCGGCGATGGTGGAGGTCCCCGTGCCTGTCCCGTTGTTCCCCTGCGAGAGGATGAGGTTATGCCCGTAGCCTAAATTGATGGGGCCGACGTTTTCCGTGCGAGTAGCATTCTGGTTCTGGTTGTAGCTCCAAAGACCGTTGCGCGGAGACACGGTGACGGTTCCAGCCGTATTGTTCAGCGTGATCGGTGCAGAATCACTGAGACGGTTGATGGTGCTTGTCTGATCCTGACGGAAGATGAGTTCAGCTCCGGCATTCACCGTGTAGGAAGTGGCCGAACTCAGGCGACCGGCCCCTCCCTGAAGATCGATGCGTCCCAGATCCGCCACCACAGCACCTGTGAAGTCGGCGCTCAGGCCGGTGATGGTCAGGTAGTCAATGTTGGTTTTCACCAGGGTGCCGCTGCCGGAGAAGGCACCGCCAAAGATGAAGTTTTCGTTGGCCGTGCCATCGCCATCGCTCTGATTCAGCGTGAGCTGGGAGCCTGCATTCAGCAGCACCGTGCCATTCGCATTTTCCCCGCCTTGCAGCAGGCCGATGGTTTCAGTCTGGCCTGCGGGAAGTTCCAGCACGGTTGCCCCGGAGCCCAGGGCACCAATGATGTTCACGGGAGAGAGATCGCCGATGGCGTTGCCTCCGGTCAGCACCAGACGGCCTTCGTTCAGCGTCACCGCCGCCGTGTTGGAAAGCGCGCGGCCAGAGAGGATCAGGGTGCCTTCACCGCTCTTGGTCAAAGTACCGTCGCGGTCCGAGCTGATTTCAAAAGTGCCGCCCGTGTTGTTCTGGTGAACCACCAGCGGACCGATGAGGCGACCACCGGTGATGGCGGTATTGTTCGCGCCTACATTGGAGGTCAGCAGAATGCCACCGCTGCTGATGGCCAGGGAGCGGAAATTGTTAATCGCCAGCGTGCTCGCCGCATTGGCATTGAAGGTCAGTGAGGCAATGTTAGGCACACACTGGTCCACCACATTGGTTAAGACCGCTGTATTGATCACATGCTGGCCTGCCGTCCAGGCATCCACATCATTTCCTGGAGTGCTGACTAGGGAGGTGATCTTACCACCACTGACCGTGGCAAAAGCCGAACTGTTCACCGTCGCCCAGCCGCCGATGATGCCATCCGTGAGCGTGGTGGTACCGATCTTCACCTCCGTGCCGGAGCCGATCTCAAAGTTCAGGGTGGAGTTGTTCGTGCGAGTGAGGGTGCCGATGATATCGAGCGTCACAGCCGCGCCATTGTTGACGAGGGCGATCTCCCCCGCCCCGCGAGCCACCGCCAAACTGGCGACTGCCTGCGAGGCTGGCACCGTGCCATGACCATTGAGCGACAGCCGAGGGTTGGCCTCCGCGACGGTGCCCCCCAGTGTAAGGATCCCAGTGCCGATCTTATTGTCGGTGCCGGACTGGGTGCCAAAGTCGAGCGCCAGCTCTCCTTCACGCACCAGCGTGTTGCCCGTGCCAAAGGCGTTGTTGCCAGAGAGCACCACCGTTCCCACACTGTCTTTGTTGATGCTGTTGGCCCCAGTCACCGTGCTCGCCAGATTCGCGCTGACGCTGCCCGCGTAACCATTCAGGACGGTCCCAATGTTCACCGTGCCTGTCCCGATGACATTGCCGATGCGGTCTGCCGTATTGCTCGCACCGCCCACATCCAGCCTCGGTGTGGTGAAGGAGAAGCTATTCAAATTCAGCGTGGAGGTGCCGGCGGCGTTTTCATTCACCAGCACAAACTCCATCGCGCTGCCGAGGATGTTGTGGGCCAGGAGGTTGATGGTGCCGCCCGTTCTCACATAGAGGCCGTTGCTGGTTGTGTCTGCAATGAGGGACCCATCAATGGTGCCGCTGATGTTCAGCACGCTCGTGGCTCCTGTCACAATGACATCGTTCTGCACCGAGGTACCGTCCAGGTTGAGGGTGCCATTGTTGATCGCCAGGGTATCCCCAATGTTGATCGCGCCCGTCAGCGTCCACGTTCCCGTGCCCGCTTTGTTGAGGTCGCGCCCCGTTTCCAGGGTTGCCACTCCGTCGGAGGTGACGTCGCCAGAAAACACGTTGTTGCCGGTGCCATCGAGGGTCAGCGCATGGTTGGAGGCAATGAGGTAGTCGCCCGAGACCGTCAGGTCCGTCGTTGCCGAGGTGGAATCATTGCCGATGATCGTGCGGCTCGTTCCCGTGCCCACCAGGTTCACGCTCACCGTGGAGCCCAGCGGATTATTCACTGCGTCATAAGTGATGTTGCCGCCCAGAGTCAGGCTGCCGCCCGTGGCCGTATCCAGAAGATTGGCCTGGGAGGTGCTGCTGGCACCGCCGAGGGTGATGGCCCCGGTAAGGGTCATCGTGCGGCCATTGATTTCCATCACGGCTGCCTGGCCAGCATCGGCATTGATAAACAATCCCGTGCTGCCCGTGCTGCTGCCACTCGCACCCAGTTGCACTGTGCCCTGGTTGATGGTCGTCGTGCCGACATAAGTGTTGGCACCGTCGAGGATCAGCGTGCCCGCCCCCTTCTTCACCAGGCTCACATTGTTTTCATTCGTGCCTGCACCGCCGATGCCAAAGCCCAGCGTCAGCGGTGTCGCCTGATTCAGAGTCAGGGTGGAAAGCGCCGCCGCCCCGCCCACGATGCCATGGCTGCCAAAGCTGCCCAGCACCAGACTGCCAAGCGTCACATTCGCCGCACCTTGTGCCGTGCCCAGTTGCAAAATAGCACCGCTAGTGGCCGACCCCAGGGTCAATGCGGAACCATTCGGCAGCGAATCCGTGCCGGTCAGCCCCAGCCGCCCTGCGCGGATGCTAGTGCTGCCTGTGTAGGTGGAGGTACCACCCAAAATGACTGTCCCTGTCGCCGTCGGGCTGGCATTGAGATCCAGCGATCCCGTGCCGCTCACCCCGCCCAGCACGGCCAGTGTCCCCGCCGCATCTTCCACATTCCAGGCCTGCGTAGCCCCAATGCCCACGGGCGCACTCACGGTGACTGTCCCTGCATTGCCGCTGGCAAGCGTGAAACCGATGCCCGAGGCACCTGTGAGCGTCAGTTTGTCAGTGCCGCCGACGGTGACTCCGTTGGTTACTGAACCGGCTTCAAACGTCACCTGCTTCACCGTCAGGTCAGCCCCCAGGCTGGTGGTGAAATTAGCCGAGCCATTGGCACTGAAGTGCACGTGCGAATTGCTGTCTGGCGGGACGGAGGCATCCACACCACCCGCTTGGGAGGAATCCCAGTTGGTGTTGCCACCGATTCCGGAGCCACTCCACACCCCGGTACCAGTACCGCTCAGATCGCCCTTCCACCAAACATCCGGCGGTGCCGCCTGCGCGGTCAGCGTCAGGATAAGGCGGTCGTTATTGCCCAGGTCTGGGCTCTCACGGGTGACGTTATAAATGAAGTTACCGGGATTGAAGATTGTCCCGGCGACAAAGCTACCGGAGCCCAGGAAGCTTCCATCGGCAGCGCTGTTGATCAGTGTGTAAGAAGTCAACGTCGGTGTACCCACCACATAGATGTCCGCGCTCGTCGTCCCGTTCCGCGTCAGGGTCTGCCCCGCCGTGAGATTGATCTGGTCATTGGTCGCCCCATTGATGCCAAAACCCAGGATGGCTCCGGTCGTGTTGCCCAGCGTCAGCACATTGCCGGTGCCGGCAAAGGTCTGCGTGCTGTTGCCATGCTGGAAGAACAGCTTGGCACCATCGGCCACCGTGGCGCGCTGCACATTGCTGCCCAGCAGGCCCGCGCCGCTGACGATCAATTCACCTGCATTCACCGCCACTGTGCCGTTCAGAGAATTGCTGCCTGCGACCGTGAGGCTGCCTGCACCATTTTTGACAAAATTCAGGTTATTCTGGAAAGTGCCCGCACCGCCCAGACCACCATTGAAGGTCGTTGTCGTGGCCTGATTCACCGTGAAGGTGGACCGGGTGCCATTGCCGCCTAGGATCGCATTCGCCGTGCCGGTACCGGAGGAGGAAAGCTCCGCCACCGTCTGGTTCAGCGCCCCGGAAGGACCACCAATCTGCAACTGGCCGGAGAATGCCCCCTGCCCCAGGATCACCGGCACGTTGGCGGCAAAGCGGTTGTCCTGGAAAGTCTGCCCGCTGGTATTCGTGATGCCACCATCCAGCACCATCCGGCCCTGTTGCACCGCAACGGTCCCCGTCGCCGTGCTCACTCCGGCCGCACCGGAAAAAATCTGCGTGCCAGGTCCCTTTTTCACAAGAGCGAGAGACATCGCTGCACCATCGCGGAGGATACCGTTGAAGGTGAATTCATCTCCCGCTCCATCCGTGTTGATCGTCAGTGTGCGCACCAAGGTCGCGCTGAAGCTTTCGATGAAACCCGTCCCCTGCAGGCCGCCCACTTCCTGGCTACCGCCAAACAGGCGCAGGGCCCCGTTGCCATTGGCCGTCAACACCCCGCCGATGGGCATGTAGTTATCACCGCCGGAGATTTCAATGCGGCCCGAGTTGATGACCGTGTTGCCCGTGTAAAGCTGCGGCACCGTGTAGTAAACTTCGCCATCAGCGGTGATGGAGACAGCGTTGGGACCATTGTCCACAATCGGAGCATTGATCTCGATCCGGCGCGCGCCATGGATGCGTCCCTCATATCCCGTAACGGCATTGTTGCCAAAGGTGATAGACCCACCAGCCCCCCCGGCAGAGATGGTGTTCGTCTGGGTGCCTGTGGAAAGGATGATGCCGCCGCTGACGGTCAGCAGATTTCCTTGCAGGAAAAGGTCCGCGCCCGTGCCACCGGTATTGTCAATCACCAGACCGCCAATGATGGCAGGCCCGTCCAGGAGTGGATCGGAATTGTTCGCCGTGATGTCCAAATAAACATTCTGCCCGGTGATGCTCGCCGAGCTAAGGGCCGCATTCGCCGCAAAGGCCTGGAAGAAATAGTCCGTCGTCGTCGGGCTGAAATCCAGCAGGCGGAAGCCATTGCCTGCGGCATACGTCACAAGGCTGGAGCCCGTGCTGCTTGAGGAGACGCCGCCCGTCAGATACGGCACGATGCCAATCGCACTGCCCGTGCCTGCGGAGCTCAGCGTGATGCCGTTCGTCACGATGAAGTTCGCTTCCGCACCGCCCGGGTCGCCCGCATTGCCACCCGTCGTATTCGCAGCCGTTGCATCATCTGCCAGACCGTTGATGGCAAAGCCCAGGTTGTCCCCGCGCACCAACCCCGTAGCAAAGTTCGTGCGCAGCAGGCGCGAGGCCGTCAGCACCACATCGCCATGGGTGTTGTTCGCGTCAGTGTTGGAGCCAAAGTCCGCATCCAGCGTGATGGTGTTGAAGCCACCAGACATCGTGATGTCACCCACCACTTCAGCGGGGCGAGCGCTGTTAGATCCAGTAATGAGGAAGCTACCCCGGTTCAGAGTGATCGGCGCCGTGTCGCCGATGCGGTTGCTGATTGCGCGGCTGTCCGCACCATTTTGGTTGTCCAGCGTCAGCGTCCCCCCGGTCTCCACCAGGAAGGACTTGGCTCCAGTCAGCGTCCCGGCCAGCAGGCTGGTGGCACTGTTCGTGTCTCCCAAAATGCGGAAGGTGCCGCCACGGATAATCACCTCCCCCAAAAAGGCCGTGTTCAGCGAGCGGTGTCCGTAAGTGTTTGTGCCCGACTTGATCAGCTTCGAATCTGCCGTGCCCGTCAACTGGCCATAATAATCCACGCTCGCACCACCGGCCATTTCCAGCGTGTTGCCATTCAGGTTCACCGTCGCCAGGTTGCTGCCACTCAGGTGCTGCACCCGGTTGTAGTTGCCTGAGCCACTGAAGTTCAGCACACCATTCACATTCAGCCGGCTGGCAGGCAGGATGAAGGAACCACCAACCGTCACCGTACCGCCATTGATGGAGGTGGGCCCCGTGTAGGTCTGCGGCTGGTTGATGGTCAGCGTGCCGGGTCCCGTCTTGGCCAAGCCCGTATCACCCGTGATGGTGGCATTCAACGTTAGATCATTCACCGTGTAGATGAAGCCTTCCGTCGCCGCGCCAAAGTTGATGGTTCCATTGGCGATCGTTGCCGGTGCCGTGCCGCTGCTCAGGATGCTGGCCCCGGCCAGCGACAGCACATTTCCACCCAGGTCCAGCGTCACTCCCGCACCCGCCAGATTCGCCGTGAGATCATTCGTATTAGCCGCCAGCGTCTGGTTGGCTTCCAGCTTCACGTTCTGCCCCAGCCCGGCAAAGGAGGACACCATTTCCGAAGCCTGCAGCAGGCGGAGCCCGTTGACATCGTAGGTCACAAATCCTGTCCCCTGTCCCGTCAGGGAATGATCCCCCAATATTCCCGGCACAATGCCCGCCGTCGGCGTCCCCAGCGTCCCCGTGATGGTCGGTGCCGTCACATCAAAAAGCAGCCGGGCCACCCCAGCTCCCGCAGGTCCGGTCCCCAGATTGCTGCCACGAAGCAAAAGCGTGGAACCTGCCGAACGAATGAGACTGTCCGCAGTCAAGGTAAGCCCGGCACCGCCATCTTCCAGCGTGATGACGGCATTCGAATCTACCCCGTTCATTTCCGCGATGTTCAGCGGCCCAGTCACCTCCGTCGTCGCCGCCAGTGCATTGCCGATCATGTGCAAATGTGCCGTGGAGCGGAACTGCAGCTCTTCGTCATCATGCAGACGGTTCTGCGCCACATGGTTAGCCACGGAGCTGTCCAGGCGAAGCGTGGAATAGGGCACCGCCACATCTTTCACCGTGGAAGTATCGGATCGACCGAGCAAAATCATGCCCACGATCTGGTTCGCCGCACCATTCGCATTCGCCAGCGACAGCGTGCCGGAATACACCAGCAACTGGTCTTGAAAATTCACATCTCCGGCGATCACCTGCGTGCCCAGGTTTGCCTGCCCCTGCTTCGCCAAATCTCCCGTAGTTGGGCCTGTCACAGACCCAGAAAAGGTCAGCGTCTCACCCGTGAGCGTGCGGAAATCCAGGTTACCTGCATTGATCACCGACCCTGTTCCCGTGAGGCCACGAAAGGCATCGCCAAAGCCGCCTTTGTCCCAGGTCGTGCCGCTGGTCATGTTGATGATCGTCGTCGTATCACCAAAAGCATTGTCCTGAGTGTTCAGCAGTGTCGCCCCGTTTTGCAGCGTGATGATGCCGATCCCATACGAGTTGTCCGTCGTGTTGCCCAGGCTCAGGGTCCCTGCACCGTCCACGATAAGGTCGTCCGTTCCATCCGCAGTGAAGGAACCAATCGTCAATGTCCGCCCCGTCCCCAGCAGCCAGGTTTGGTCAGCCCCCAGGGTGACCGCTGAAGTGATGCTCACATCGGCCCCAGCACCCGTCATGTCGATAGCCACACCCGTCGCCGTCTGCCCCGTCCCCGTCGGAGTAAGCGTCAGCGTGTTTCCACTGATCGCCAATGCCGAAGTGATTCCCGAACCAAAAGTTAGACTGCGCGCCGTACGGCTGGCTCCCAGCGTCTGTGTGGTGGTGTTCAACGCCCCGGTAGCAAAAAAGAACAAGTCATCTGTGGCCGTCGTGGTGTTTGCAGGCGCCGCACCCGTTCCGTTCGCTGCCAAGTTCCAATTCGTCGTGACATTCCAGGCGCCCGAAGTGCTGCCATCCCAATACAGTGTGACGGCCTGCAAAGGCTGACTGATCTGCCAACTGCTCAGCAAAGCTACCAGGGCAAGACTCACGTGTCGGCGATGACGACGAAGGGTATGGATCATAGAAGTTGGGGTTGGTACCAAAAGGCTCCGCCTGAGAGTGGCCTAACCAGACATGGCAACTCTAGGACATCCTGGAAGTGCTTTGCTGAAGAGACCGGGGTTGGGGGTTGGGCTCAGGCAGGGCCTAATAAAAACACCTGAGTTTCCGAGAAAAGTGAGTCGCGAGTAAAGACATTTTTCGATTCCATATCAAAATACTCAAAAGGACCCGTAGCCCGTCCTTAGCTGTTGAGGCTTAACCATTTATTCTCAAAAATGATTCACTTGGATCGGCGTTTTTCGATCCACTATAATTTCATGCAAAACGCCTTTTTGAATAGCCAGTTTGGTTAGGCCCTCTCTCCGGCTGAAAGCTCACGAAACAGCCCTTCGTCCACCCGAGGTCAGTCGCTTCCCCGCTCACTTTTTAACGCTCCTCTGATTTACCAACGCAGAAACCAGGCTTTACCACCGTAGGTCTCTGACTATGCGCCGCCGCCTCTTCTCCGGTTGTCTTCTTGCCCTGCTCCTGCCCGCGTTTTCGGCCCAGGCTGAATTTAAGGCCGGAGCCTTTGCCCAGGACATCTCGCCCACCCAATTCCCCACCCCCGTCAATGGCAGCATGAAGGGCAACTTTGCCCAGGGAATCACCGATCCCATGCACGCCCGCTGCTTGGCCCTGCATGATGGCCAGCGCGCCCTGGTTTATGTCGTGGTGGATGCCTGCATGATCCCGCGCGAGATCTGCGAAGACGCCAAGGCCCTCGCCGCCAAGGAAACCGGCATCCCCGCCGCGCACATCCTCATCTCCGCCACCCACACCCACTCTGCCGCCACCCTCGCCGGCGTATTTCAGAGCGACCCCGATCCCGAGTATGTCAAAACCGTGGCCCCGCGCATCGCCGCCGGTATCGCCCAGGCCGTGAAAAATCTGGAGCCCGCCGAGTTCGGCTGGGCCTTTGGCAGCGATCCCGCCCACGTCTTCAACCGCCGCTGGCACATGAAGGAAGGCCAGTACTACGAAAATCCTTTCGGCATCACGACCGACCGCGCCAAGATGAACCCCGGTAACGTCAGCACTAGCGTCTCCGTTCCCACTTCCGCCGTGGATCAGGACGTCGCCGTCATCGCCGTCCGCGCCCTTGCCGACAAACGTCCCATCGGCCTGTTGGCCAACTACAGCCTCCACTACGTCGGCGGCAACACCGCCATCAGTGCCGACTACTTCGGCGCTTTTGCCCGTGAAATCGGCAGCCGCCTGGGCGCTGGAGATCCCCGCTACACTGGCAAGCCCGCCTTTGTCGGCATCCTGTCCAACGGCACCAGCGGCAACATCAACAACATCAACTTCGGCTCCTCCATCCGCTACAAGCGCAACCCCGGAGAGCAGATCAACATCGTCGCCCGCAGCGTCGCCGATGCCACTCAGGGGGCCTATGACACCATCAAGTGGGAGTCCAAAATCACCCTCGATTCCGAAGAGACCGATCTCCAGTTAGGCGTTCGCAAAGGCAACGCGCAGGACCTCGCCCAGGCCAAAGAATGGCTGGCCACCATCCCCAAAGACAAGGACGGCCAGTGGGCCGACAAAAAAGCCATTTACGCCCGCGAAACCCTGCTGCTGGCCGACTACCCGGACACCGTCCCCGTGAAGCTCCAGGCCCACCGCATCGGCACCCTCAGCGTCGCCTCCATCCCCTGCGAAGTCTTTGTGCAGATCGGCCTCCGGCTGAAGCAGACCACCCCCTTCCTCCGCCACTTCACCATCTCCCTCGCCAATGGCTACAACGGCTACCTCCCCACGGAGGAAGACCATGCCATGGGCGGTTATGAAACCTGGCGTGCCCGCAGCAGCTACCTGGAAGTCCCCGCCTCCACCAAAGTCACCGAAAAGCTGGAAGACATGCTCGCTACCCTGAAACGCCGGGCTCAATAACAAATCATCAAACAAAGGTCCGCCTGCGCACCTCCAGTACACCTCGCCCGTTCTGTTGGTGTATAGCCTTTAGGCGATTTCAAAGACTTCCCCTTTTCTCAGAATCGCCCAATTCTACCCGCCACAAGAATGAACCCGCTCCGCGATTAGCTTTGCACAAGTCGTCCTTGGGAAGCTCTGAATTTAAGAGCAACGAATGCTTCAAAAATCGCGCAATGGTATTGGTTAGGCCAAGCCAAAAAAACGTCCTCCCTCGCCCCGCTTGCGGAAGCGGGTTGGGGGTGAGGGGCCGTCGAAAGCTTTTCGAGGTGGAGCCTGGACACGTTTCCCAAACGAGGTCTGGCGTGCTGCGCCCCCCTCACCTTGGCCTCTCCCAGGGGAGAGGGAACGCACGTTGGCAGATCTAGAATTGTGAGCGAACGAGAATTTGGAAAGGGTACGTGTGGTCTTCATTACTCGAAGACCAAACGGCGTCCCCCCTCGCCCGCTTGTAGGGTTGCGAAGCCGCGAAGCGAAAGGGCTGGGGTGAGGGTCGGTCGAATGCTTTTCGAGGTGGAGACTGGAGAGCCTGGACACGTTTCTCCAACGAGGTCTGTGGTGGAGCCGTCGCGTCACGCTGGGCACCTGCTCTCCCCGACCGCCACATCACATTCACATCGCAAAGATGCGGTCCATGCGCTCCGTCAGCATCTTCAGGCCGTTCGGGTTCAGGCCGCCGCGCTGCTCGCTGATCGCCCAGCCTGTGTAGCCAACATCGTCGAGGGCCTTCATGATGGCGGGCCAGTTGTTGTCCCCTTCCGTCAGGTCACAGTCAAAGCCCTTCCACACCCCTTCTTCCTTCATCTTCTTCGTGCTGTATTCCTTCACGTGGATGCGGTTGATGCGCTTGCCCAGCACCTTGATCCACTGCTCCGGCCAGCCATAGCGCAGCACATTGCCGATGTCGAAATGCCAGCCCACGATAGGATCGCCGATCTCTTCCAGAAAGCGCACGGCCTCCAGCGGGCTGAGAATGAAATTGTTCCAGACGTTCTCGATGGAGATCTTCACGTCCAGTTCCTTGGCCAGGGGCACGGCTTTTTTCAGTTCCGTGATGGAACGTTCCCAGGCCACATCATAAGGCACCTCTTCATTGCAGACGCCGGGAACGACAAGGATGGAGCCCGCCCCATAGGTCTTGGCATCGCGCAGCGTCGTCAGCACGCCTTGCAAGCCCGCCTCACGTTCCGCCGCATCATTGTGGGTGAGGGTCTGCTTCCAGTGTGTGTGGCAGCAGACGCTGGCAGCCTCCAGACCGCTGGCCCCGAGGGCGTCCAGCACTTCCTGCTGGTTCATCCCGCCAGACGGTTCCACCCCTTCATAACCAACCGCCTTCGCAGCCGCATACTTCTCCATCAGCGTGCCTTTGATGCCCAGGGTCCCGCCCATGATGGCCTTGCGCAGCTTGCGTGGGGCAGCAGCGGCGTTGGACACATTCGGGACGAGGCTGAGAGCGGCAGCCCCGAGAGTTTGACGGAAAAAGGTACGGCGGGAGGACATGGCGTGAATGGGAAGCAAACGATACGGCAGTTCTCACCACACCCTGTCGCCGATTCCAAGCAAAAACGGCAACCTGCGGAAAGCAGGTTGCCGTTGAGAGGTTCCAAAACAGATCCGCAGACCCGCCTTCTTATTCCTTCGCAGGGGCTGGGGCAGCCGCTGGCTGAGGTGCCGCTGGAGCAGCGACAGGCGGTGTCGCTGCCGAAGCCGGTGCTGGTGCAGCAGCCGGGGCTGGTGCGGGGGCAGACGGAGCGGTCGGGAAAGGCAGCGATGCGCCAGCAGGTGCCGGGGCTCCAGGTGCCGCAGGGGCAGGAGTTGCCTTGGCGGCCACTTTCACGATTTCACTGCGCTTCTTGAAGAGGTTGTTCACCGTGTATTCGGAGACTTCAAAGGCCCATCCGGCGAACTTCTGCTCTCTGGCCAGCTTGGCTTCCAGTTCCTTGGTCTTCGCGGCAAAGGCTTCATCGGCCTTCTTCTTGTCCTCTTCCTTCTCGTCCTTCACAGGCGGGCGTGATTTGGGGAAGTTGCCCTTCACATTCACGCTCAGGTAAAAGCGCCCCACACCATCAGCGGAAGGCTGCTTGACCACCTCAAGATCGTAAACAAAACCGTCAAAGGTGACGATGTTCACTTTCGAGGCACCCTTCAGCACCTTGGCACTTTCTTCCTTTGTCACCACGTCGTTGAAGACCGGGGTGGAAAGCAGGTTGCCCACGGGCAGCTTGGCAGCATCCAGGGCTTCGCCGGGCTTGGCATCCATGAGCGCGAACTCCATGGCCGCATCATTCGGGCGGTCCACTTTCCAGCCTTCGTCGGCCTGCGGCGGCACCAGGGTGATTTCCTTGATGCGCTGAATGTCAATGAAGGCCTTGTCCAGCCAGGTTTCCGGCTTGGGCTCCAGGTCCGTGAACGGATTGCTGACGACCCAGATGGTGTCTCCATCATCTGGGATGCGCACGAAGCGCTGGCCGCTGCCACCGAACTGGTTGCTGGCACGGCCGCCTGCCGTGTCAATGGTCTTGCCGAGGATCAGGGACTTGATGATCTTGCCCCCTTCACCGATCAGCTCCACTTGCGTGCCCACGCCTTCACTGCCTTCTCCGGGAGGCTGCACCTGGATTTCGGCCCAGGCGCCCTTGCGGACCTGCTGCTTGTTGGCGATGCGCTGCTCATACAGCTCCTGGATCACCGTGCTGATGCGGTCCATGCTGGCTGGATAACCGCCGCGCTGCTCGATGCTGGCGCTTTTGCCATCCTCAGCAAGGCTGACGGTGGCTTCCGATTTCGCGTCTTTCACACGGATCTTTTTCACCGCCAGGATGTCGAGGTCGGGCAGCAGTTGCTCGCGCACTTTCACACCCGTATTGGCGGCGGTGTTGAGCACGGAGTTCTGCTGTTTCTGGTAGACAATGCCGGCTCCGACCAGCCCGCCGAGGATGATGAGGAGAATGAGAATCTTCTTCATGGATGAATATGGAATCGAAGAGTTTGAAGGAACAAATCAGACGGCAGCGGTAACCGCACGACGACGCATGGCCAGCAGCAGGCCAAGACTGATGACGAGCAACGGCACGGCCAAGAAGTTGAGAAGGACGATCATGGACTTCGTGAACTCGATCTCCTTGTTCTGTTCCCGCTTCACTTCGCGAATCTGGCGGTTGATGTCAGACTGGGTCTTCATCAGCTCGTTCAGTTCCTTGATCTGACGTGGGTCGGCCAACTGGCCGTCCTTCACGCGCAGGGGGCCCATCTTCTGGGCGGTTTCGTCCAGTTTCGCCTGGAGGGCCTGGCGCTGTGGGCGGTACTTCTGGTCCACCTTCTCACGCAGTTCAGCCATTTTCAGGAAGGGGCGCTGGGTGGCAGCACGGCCACGCACCTGCAGGAGGTCACCACCGCCGCTGAGGACTTCGATGGCGTTGAGCATCAGAGGCAGGTTGGCATTCGCAGCCACCATCTCACCCGTGACGCGGTCACGGCCCACGCAGAGCTCGTCATACATCATGTCAGCGTCGCCGAAGAGGACGACCACGCCTTCATTGCTGACGGATTCCTTGATGGTGCCGTCGCTGATGTTGAACTCTTCCTTCTTCGCTGGAGCATTGGGGGCAGCAGGAGCTTCAGCCTTCGGCGCAGCCGGGGCCGAAACAACGGGCGTTGCGGGTGCCGTGACAGGAGCCGTAGGTGCGGGGGCCGCAGGAGCAGCGGCGGCAGTTGGTGCTGGCGCAGGGGCCGGTGCTGGAGCGGCTGTGGGCGCATCGGCAGGTTTAGGTGCCGTGGCATCTTCCTGTGCGCCGCCGGATTCAGGGCTGGCTGCAGGGCCTTTCGGGCGACCACCTGGGAAGGCGGTCTTGAACTTGCCGCTCAGACGCACCGCGAGGATCTGTGGGCGGCCCGTGGCGCTGAAGGTGTTCATGCGTTCCGGGGTCAGAGACTCGGCTTCAGAAACGTCCAACAGTTCATTGGCCTTAGAGCTGCTGGCCAGGATGGTGGACTGGATGCCATCACGGGGATCAATGGTGAAGGCTCCGCTCACCAGCATGCGCAAGGGCTGCAGGTTGGAGGTCATGCGGTCGGTCTGGTCCAGCGCCTCAGCCGGAAGCTCCAGGTCGAGGGGATTCTGGCCACCCTGTGGACTGCGATAGTTCACATCGGCCACGACCTGGTTCTTGGTGAAGGAGACGCCCCAGGCCTTGAACAGGTTGGCCAGGTCAGACGCCGGATTGATGACACCGCCGGGCTGGCCGGTCATCGGGTTCGGCTGGTTGCTGTACACACGCTTGGCCACAATGCTCTGCGGATCCACCAGGGCGATCACCTTGCCACCCTTGAGCAGGTATTGGTCAATCGCGTACTCGGCAGTCTCCGTGATGTCCGCCGGGTGGATGACCACCAGCGTGTTGATGTCCGAATCAATCTTGTCGGAGCTCATCGGCACGTCACGCACTTCATAGTCCATGCGCAGGCGCTGAATGAGGATCCACGGCTGCTGGCTGCGCTGCTGCTGTTGAAAGGGGAACATCGGGGAGCCCATGATCGGCATGGAGGTCATCACACCAATGACGGTCTTGGAGGTCTGGGAGACCTTCTGGATGGCGCGGGTGATGTTGTATTCCAGCGAGGTTTCCTGTTCCGGGCTCAGGAAGGGCAGCACTTCCTTGTTGGCGGCCGACTGAATGGCCATGCCAAAGTAAAGCATGTCGCCATCCTGGTTCACAGGCAGACCTTGGATGTCGTCCTCGCGGGCGCGGTCTTCATCTTCGGTGTTCGGATTGGGGTTCAGCCTTTCCAGGATGAGCTTGCCCTTGGCCGCCGTCTGGAACTCCAGCAGGAGATCGCGCACCACCGTGGCGCGCATCTTGAGCTGGGGCGGCATGATGCGGTCATCCGTCGTTTCGTAGTAGCGGATGGTCACCGGCTTGTCTGGGTTCAGCCGGTCCAGGATGTTACGCGTGCCTTCGGTCAGCGTGTAGAGCTTGTTCTGGGTGAGGTCCACGCGGGCATTGCCCAGGCCGAGGCCGCCAACCAGGAAGTTCACGGCAAAAACGATGGCGATAACCAGCAGGGCCGTGATGCCCGCGGTGCCTTCTTTGCTGTTCAAATTCATAAGAGGATTCTGAAAGGGATAAGGGTAACGTCAGGTCTCAGGCGCGCTTGGAGCGCAGGCCCATGTGGGTGATGATGAGGGCGACGGCGATCACGGAAACGAAGTACAGCACGTCACGCAGGACGAAGATGCCGCGGGTCATTTCAAAGAAGTGATCCATGAAGCTGAGGTAGCTGATGAAACGGACCACAGGCTCGAGGGCGGCAGGAACGGTGCTGAGCACGGTGTTCAAGATCCCGGGGTGGCCGATCAGCGTCAGCGTGATGCAGAGGGCCACGGAGACGATGAAGCAGACCACCTGACTGCGGGTGTAAGCACTGGCGGCGCTGGTGACGGCGAGACAACCGAGGGCATACAGGTAGCTCGCGGCATAACCAGTGATCATCGGGCCCGGATCCGGATTGCCCAACCAGCAGACGGTGATCACCACCGGGAAGGTTAGGGCCAGACCGATGAGCCAGACCATCGCTGCGGCAAAGAACTTGCCAATGATGGCCTGCCAGGGAGACAGGGGCATGGTCATCAACAGTTCGAAGGTGCCCAGGCGGTGCTCCTCAGACCACAGGCGCATGCCCACGGCAGGGGCCAGCACGATGTAGATCCAGGGATGCCAGGCAAAGAAGGTTTCGGTCAGCGAGGCATTGTTCGTCTCCAGCAGCATCTGGCCGAAGAAGAAGGTGAAAGCCATCGTGGCCAGGAGGTAGATCACGACAATGACGTAAAGCACCGGCGAATTGAAGTAGGAGAGGAACTCCCGCTTAAAGATCGCCAGAGTGTTTTCCAGGTCTCTGCTTTTCATGAGGTTGTTAGAAGGGGTCGGAAGAGGGTTGGAACGAGGCTGTTACTTCACCGTATCGGGACGGGTGATAGCGCGGAACACTTCATCCAGCGAGTTGACGCCGGGGACGAGCTTCTTGAGCTGGTCCGGTGTGCCGTCCGCGACGACTTTGCCACGGTCAATGATGATGGCGCGGGAGCAGGCGGCCTCCACTTCTTCCAGAATGTGGGTGGAGAAGATGATAGCCTTGGTTTCGCCCATGCGCTTGATGAGGCCGCGCACTTCATGCTTCTGGTTGGGGTCCAGACCGTCGGTCGGCTCGTCGAGAATGAGCACTTCCGGATCGTGAATGATGCTTTGGGCAAAGCAGGTGCGGTGGCGGTAGCCCTTGGAAAGGGTGTCCACGCTCTGATTGCGCACGCTTTCCAGGAAGCAGAGTTCCAGGACGCGGTCGATGGCCTTGCTCTTGGCAGCGCCGGTGACGCCGCGAATCTCAGCACAGAAGCCGAGGAAGCTCGCCACGGTCATGTCGGAATACAGGGGGGCGTTTTCTGGCAGGTAGCCGATGGACCGCTTGGCCAGTTCCGGCTCTTCCAGCATGTTGACGCCACCAATGCTGATGTTGCCGGAGGTCGGGCGGAAGTAGCCGGTGACCATGCGCATGGAGGTGGATTTGCCAGCGCCGTTGGGCCCGAGGAAGCCGAGGACCTGACCCTTTTCGACAGAGAAGGAGACGTCGTCCACCGCCACCTTGCTGCCGAACACTTTTCGGAGGTTTTGCACTTGGATCATACTGTCACTATCATGGTTGTTTGGGGTTGTCTTAACAGGGAGAGCTGTGTGACACACAGACACTCTGCCGCGTTCAAAAACACGCGGGGCGCTTTATGGTTGCCTCCGCCGGATTTGCAAACGGATTTTACGCCGAGAATCAACAGCCTTAGTGGCAAACCGCAGGCGTGGCGAGAAAACTCGGTGGAATGACCCGAAATGATTCTCGACAGGCCGGGGCAACTTTGGCTAAAACCAAGTCCCCAATGAAACGTGTTCCCCTTTCTTCTCGCCGTCAGTTCCTGGCCAAGTCGGCCGGTGTGCTCGGATTTCCGGCCATCATCCCGGCCAGTGTGCTGGGACAAAACGCCCCCTCCAATAAGATCACCATGGCCGTGCTGGGATGGGGTATGATGGGCCCCAGCAACACCAACAAGTTCCTGGCTGAGGCCGACTGCCAGATCGTGGCCGCCTGTGATATTGACAAGCGCAACCTGGAAAAGGCCGTGGGCACCGTCAATGCCGCCTACAAAAACACCGACTGCAAAGGCTATCACGACTACCGCGAGGTGATGGCCCGCAAGGACATTGACACCGTCATGCTGGCCCTGCCGGACAACTGGCATGCGCTGACCTCCATCGAAGCCGCCAAGAACGGCAAGGACATCTATGGTGAAAAGCCCCTGGCCCGTACCATTGCCGAGCAGCAGGCTATCGTGAATGCCGTCAAACGTTATGGCCGCATCTGGCAGACGGGCTCCTGGCAGCGCAGCGAGAACAATTTCCGCATCGGCGCGGAGGTCGTGCGCAACGGACTCATCGGCAAGCTTACCCATGTGGAAGTGGGCCTGCCCGCAGGGCACAACGACTTTGCCAAAACCGGCGACAAGCGCAGCGTCACCCCGCCACCGGCGGAGCTGGACTATGAGATGTGGATCGGGCCTGCGGCGATGCAGGACTACATCGAGTGCCGCGTGCACAAGAACTGGCGCTGGGACTACAACATCGGCGGGGGCCAGCTTCTTGATTGGATCGGCCACCACTGCGACATCGCCCACTGGGGCATGGACATGGACAGCAGCGGCCCTTCCCTCATCAAGCCTTTGCAGGTGGACATGCCACCGCGCACGGACATCTGGAACACGGCGACCAAGTACCGCGCCGAAGCGAGCTATGCAGGTGACATCGTGATGACCATCGCTGGCGGTCATGAGGACATCAAGATGGGCACCAAGTGGATCGGCACGGATGGCTGGGTGCATGTGAACCGGGGCTCCTACGATGCCTCCAAGCCTGAGCTGAAGAAGGTCATCAAGAAGCGTGAGGGAGACAAGGTGGTGGAAGCGGCCACGGCCCCGAAACTGGGAGATGATGTCATCAGGACCCGTCTCTATGAAACCCCAGGCCATCATCGCAACTTCCTGGACTGTGTGAAGAACCGCAAGCCAACGGTGACCCCTGTGGAGACGGCCCACCGCAGCGCCACACCGGGTCACTTGGCCCTGATCGCATTCCTGGTGAATCGTCCGATCAAGTGGGATCCGGTGAAGGAGATCATCCTGGACGATCCGGAAGCCAGCAAGCTGCTGACCCGCGAGTATCGCGGTCCCTGGAAGCTGGAAGCTTAAACGAATGATGAAGCTTTCTGAGCGACGCCGATCAGCGTTGCTCAGGAAGCGCCATCGGCGGAAGTTGTTGGGCGAGCAAGGCACGCAGTTCTTTCAAAATGGAGGCATGCTCCGGGGCCTGGGCGAGATTGGTGTATTCATGCGGATCGGCCTCGTGATCGTAGAGTTCGATGCCGTTGCGGCCCTCGTCCCACTCCGTACAGCGCCAGCGGGCGGTGCGCACGCTGCGGCCCCAATGCTGCGCGTCTTTGCCACGGCGGGCCTGAGTGAAGGCGGCCTCATGGACAGATGAGGCAGGGTCGTTCAGCACAGGGCGGAGGCTTTTGCCCTGCAAGTGAGAAGGGGCCGGAATGCCGCAGAGGTCGCAGAGCGTGGGATAGAGATCGGTAAGCTCCGCGAGGCCCAGGGCGGTGCGGCCATTGCCCTTCATGCCGGGCGCGGAGACGATGAGCGGAACGCGGGCGCTTTCCTCAAAGAGGCTGCGTTTGTGCCAGAGGCCATGCTCACCGAGATGCCAGCCGTGGTCACTGGTGAAGATGACGATGGTATTCTCCAACAGGCCCTGTTCCTTCAGCGAGGCCAGCAGACGACCAGCCTGCGTATCCACATAACTGACACAGGCGAGGTAAGCGCGGATGGAGGCGCGGCGCTGTTCGGGCGTGGAGGTCATGGCATAACCGGGCACGGAACCATTGCGAGCCGGGGCGGGGATGTCCTCGACATCATTGGCGGGAGCGTCAGGCAGAGTGATCTTATCCAGAGGATAGAGGTCAAAGTACTTGGCCGGAGCAACGAGGGGCAGATGCGGACGGTGAAAGCCGACGGCGAGGAAGAAGGGCTTGTCGGCATCGCGCTTCTTCAGCCAGCCGATGGCGGTGGTGGCAAAGGCACCGTCGCAGAGCTGGTCGTCATCCCCCGGGATTTCCTGCCAGACGAGACCCTGCTTCTTGCCGGTCTGGACGGTGACGGCAGAGCTACGTTTGGGCGGATAGGGGCGCTCATCCTTGAAGGGCGTGCCGAAGTCCCAGGCCTGAGGATCGTCCATGCTTTCCAGGCCCGTGGGAATGCCGAGGTGGAAGAGCTTGCCACAGCGGGCGGTGGCGTAGCCTTGCTGGCGGAAGTGATGCGGCAGGGTGAGGACGTCTGGGATGTTGACGTAAAGGCTGTCGGCATTGTCCGTGACACGTGTCTGGTTAGGCCGCAGGCCGCTAAGGAAAGAGGAGCGGGAGGGATTGCAGTGAGGGAACTGGCAGTAGGCCCGGCTGAAGAGCACCCCTTCCCTGGCCAAGGCATCCAGATGCGGAGTCTGCGCCTGAGGATGGCCGTAGCTGCCAAGCGTGGCGGCGAGATCGTCCGACACCATGAGCAGGACATTCGGCCGGGTGTCCGCAGCCCAGGTGTGGACGGCGAAGACAAAGAGGAGAAGGAAATGCTTCATAGGCGGGCCTGATAACGCAGGCCTGCTGCCGCTCTATCGTTTGGGAATTTCGTTGAGCGTGTAGTAGGCCACGGAATGGAGCAAAGGCTGGCTTTTGGCGTTCTTTACCCCATCGAGGTGGAGTTCATGCACGTGCCCCTGGGTGAGGGGAGTGAGGGTGAGGCGCACGCTTTTGCCATCGGCACTGACTTTGGCGGAAGTGATTTTGGGAAGGATCTCATCCACCTCGGGACCGCCGTAGTCTTCGCGGTAGGCATAGGTGAACTCGCGCATCGAGTAGCTGGCCACGTCGCTGGCGGATTTGGCATCCACAGGCTCGGTGAAGGTCAGCTCAAAACCATCGGGCGTGGCGCGCATCTCATGGATTTCAAAAGGCAGCTTGCCGGTCCATTCGAGTTTCTCAAAGCAGAAGGGCTTGCCACCACGGGCACCCCAGCCACGGTCACTGCCGCCGGTGTAAAGGTGACCTTCGGCATCCATACGCCCGCCGATGAGGCCGCTGGCGAAGCCGGTGCGGAAGGGAATGACGGCGCCCTGTTTGATACCGTTGACGGTTTCGAGAAAGACGCGGCTGACGTTGCTGTGGCTCTGGTCGGCAATGAAGAGCTGCTTCTGGAAGGGGCCAAACTTGCCGCCGGATTCATCGCAGAGGATGAAAGTGGGGGAGTTGCCGATCTTGCCGTGGACGAGATACACGGCGGGAGGAAGCAGCTCCTTGATGCGTTTGCGCTCGGCGACGATGCGGTCGGGATCGCCATTCGGATTGGCCTCGCCGCGCTTGCGATTGCCCTTGAAAGCTTCAGGGATGGGATCGAGCGGACGGGGGCCCATGTTGGGGGCGAGGGAGTACCAGATGTTGCCAGCGGGGTGGCCCTGGAAGCTGCCGGGGACGAGGTGCTGGAGGGTGGAAGAACCGTGCCAGGGGCCCTGGTTGTCCACGTAATAGACTTCGCCATCGGCATCGAAGCCGACACCACCTGGGCTGCGGATGCCGCTGCAAGTGGGGACGAGGGTGCCATCTGGCTTGATGCGAAGGGCCCAGCCACGGAAGGGCACCTTGCTGTCGAATGAACCGGTGAGGCAGAGGGTGACCCAGAGGTCGCCCTGTTTGTCAAAGCGGCTGCCTAAGGCATATTCATGGTAGTCGCCGGAGACACCCCACTGGTCATTGACGTTTTCAAACACATCGGCCCGGCCATCGCCATCTTCATCCCTGAGGCGGGTGATTTCATAACGGGTGGTGGCGTAAAGAGCACCGTCCTTGTAACCGAGGCCGAGGACTTCATGAAGACCGGAGGCAAACAGCTTGTAGCTGACTTTTGAGGGATCGGACTGCTGGGCGTTGGAGACGATCCAGATCTCACCTCGGCGGGTGCCGAGGGCGAGTTTGCCTTCAGGCAAAAGCTCGATGGAACCCACTTCCAGCGCGGTTTCAGCCGGGGTGGTGTAAGTGGTGATCTTGTAAAAATCGGCTTCGACGGGATCGGCGGCGGAAAGCGTGCTGCCGAGAGAGGCCAGGAGGGAGAGCAAGACAAAACGGTTCATGAGAACGAAAGAGAAGACGTGGGACCGAGGGCGGATCACTGAGGCCAGGAATAGGTGATGGTGACCTCTGGGCCGGTGACGGGGAGGAGGAGGTTTTCACCCACGATGCGAGCGCCTGCGGCGGTGATGCGGAGTTTGTTTTCAAAAGCGCGGCCTTCGAAATTGAGCTTGCCTGCGTCAATGAGGAAGCCGCCATCTTTGGACTCGATCTTGCCGGAAGCGAGGCGCAGCCAGGTGTTCGAGGGGACCTTGCCATCGAGCTTCAGCGTACGCTTCAATTGGTTAGGCGCGGCGGTGCTGCGATCGGCCACTTTCAAGCCATTCCATTCATAGAGAAAGGTGGGATGGCGGGAGGCATCAAGCCGATAACCTTTCCAGGCGTAACCTGGAGCGCGTTCCTGCTTTTCAGGCCAGGCGGTCTCCGGTGTGGCGAGGATGGCGAAGGGCTGGCCTTGGGCAGGGCTGAGGACATCGTAGCCCAAGGGGGGCTCATGACCGCCGCCACGGCTGTTCCAGTGTTTGGAAGCATCCATGAAGGCTCCGCGCCAGATGAGGGCGAGGTTCATCTGCTCGGCACTCCAGGCGAGGCTGATGCCGCCAGGATAACCGACAGCGATGCCGCGATTGCCAGCACCGGCGATGAAGTTGCGGTAGATGACTGGCTCGTTTTTGACCACGAGGGGGATGGGATCGAAGTCCTTCTTCTGCTTGGGCTTGGCACCTTTTTCCCAGCCTTTGGGGGTCCAGGTGGAGAGCGGGGTGATGTCGAAGTTGCTGCCCTTCCAGGCGGCAAAGACGGCGATGTCGCCGCCGTCCTGGAAGTATTCCAGGCGGAACTCATGGGGCCCCTGCTCCAACTGAGTGGAGCCTTCCTTGATGTCGCCTGCGGGATGGATGCCGTCATACTCGACGACTGTTTTGCCATCCACCAAGAGGCGAACGCCATCATCCCCGGTGATGTAAAAACGGTAGCTGCCTTTGCGGGGGGCGTGAAGCTGGCCGGTGAAAACGACGCCGAACTCGTTCTTATAGTCGTCGAGCTTGATCTGGATGAGGTTGTCTGCCACTACGCCTTCACGGTGAGGTTTCAATTTAGAGAAGTCGGGAAGGCTTTTCCAGGCTCCCTGATAAAGGGCGAACTTGAGGTCTTTGAGGCCTTCACCAAGGGGCAGAACTTTCATCTTGCCGTTCATGGTGAGGGCATGGCCTGGGAAGGTGCAGACGAAGGGATAGTCGCCGGGCTTTTCAGGGGCGGTGAAGGTGAGGGTCTCCTCCTCGTGAGGATTGAGCATTTTGGAATGCAGCCAGACGCGCTTGTCATCCGGCACCCAGTTGCGCTTGAGGGCGGCCTCGACGTTTTCCATCTGCTTTAGGGCCATGGCGGCGGTATCGGTGCCGGGCTGGCAGAAGACGATGTTGTGCGGGAGGTCATCGCCGTTTTCAAAGATGACCTTCACGGGCTGGCCGGGGCGGACGACGAACTCGGCCTGGTCGTACTTCATCTGCGCGGTCATCGTCTTGATGCGGATGGCCTTGAGAGCTGCTGGGGACGGAGCGGCCTGGGCAGCCGGTTTGGCAGCGGCGTTTTTGGCAGGAGCCGGAGTGCCAGCTTTGTCGGAATCTACGCGAAGCGGGCGTAACCAAATGTTGCGAAAGCGGACGGGGTTCAGGTGGTCCTGAAGCATGAGGTCGCCCTCCTGGGCGGCACTGTCGAACTCGCGATGGAAGTGTACGACGATGCCGTTGTGGATGACGGTGAGCTTGGCCTTGCTGCCGGGTTTGGCGCGCTCGAAGAGGATGTCGTAGGTCTGCCACTCGCCGGGTTTGCGGCTGGCATTGACCATGGGCGGGTAGCTGCTGTAGAGGCCGGAAGCCTGGCCATCGGGGTAGGTGTCGTTCTGGTAGGAGTCGAGGACCTGGATTTCGGGAAAGCCGCCGATGAAGACGCCGCTGTTGCCACGGCCCTGGCCATTGCCAACGACGGTGGCCGGGGTGGCCCATTCCAGGTGGAGGTGGCCATCGCCCTTGAAGGATTCACGGGTGCGGATGCTGCCGCTTCGGCCGACAATTTCGAAGTAGCCGTTTTCGACTTTCCAGAGGGGTTTGTCATCGCCGGGAGGGGAATCTTTGCGAGGCTCGCGCTTCCATTTGGAGAGGTCCTTGCCATCGAAAAGGATGGTGGCATCGGAGGGGGCGGCACCCGCTTTTTCCTGGGTGCTGAAACCGGGCGGGGTGATGACCTGCGGGCGAGGCCGCTGCATGTCATGCGCACGATAGACGCCCCCCGGGGTCATGGGCTGTTCTTTCTTGATATCGGCAGCGTGAAGGCTGCTGGTCAAACCGAGGGCCAGGAGAAACGAAAAACGCATGGTGAATGAGGGCGCAGTTAACGGGAGGGGATGGGGGCTTCTATCGGCGGAAGAGGCCAGGGACTTCAGAGCTGGGGGATGGGGAGAGATTGCAAATTTTCCCCATTTGGGGATTTTTGGCTCCAATGCCTTGAGGATGAGGCGCTTGCGATGGGGATTTGATGGGGAAGAAGATCCCCAAAGGCTCCCCATGGGGAAAATTTCCCCACAGCACTCTCCCGAAAAAGCGGGGTGGAAAAAGAAGCCTGCCGGGAGTGAATCCGGGATGGGGAGAGAGCAACGGAATACCTGGACACTCTAGAATATCCGGCCTGCGACAGGGTATGCAAGGTGCGGAAAGGGCACTTTGAGCCCCCGAATGTGCTCAGAGAACTGAGGTGATGCGGAAGGTGGGGCCGGCGGGGAGTTGGAGGGTCTCCCCTGCCCCTTTGCCCATGAGGCGCTGGCCCAAGGGGGAAGCGGGGGTGATGACGAGAATTTCTTTTCCCTCCAAGATGACCTCGGTGCCGCCAGCACCAGGGCCCATGAAGTAATATTGATCCTCATCCAGGAGGATGAACGAGCCAAGGCGGACGGTGGGGCTGGCGGTGAGGTCCTGGGCGAGTGCCTGGAACAGATGGACGGCTGCCTGGAGTTCCTGCACGCGCTGGGCCTGGCCACGGGCGACGTAGGACGCCTCGAGGGTGCGGGTGTCGTATTTATTCTCGGCGCGGCTGTCGGGATCGGTGGCGGCAGCGAAGGAGGCCCGGGCTCCCCGGGTGAGGGCGGCCAGTTCGTCATCCAGGGTTTTCTGGATGGCAGTGAGGACGGCGGATTTTGAGAGGGGGGCCATGAGACGAGGGGGAGGCAATGAAGGAACGAATCCAGGGATTCGCAACCTGGAGCCTGAATTTGGCCAAAACTTCATTTTCTTGATGAGTTTACTTTAATTTCCATAATTTTAAGATATTTTCATTGGTTTTACACCTCCATGCCCGAATCACCAGCCCCCCAGCCGATGAAGCGCGTGCGCCTGACTCCCTGGCGCGGGCCGTTTCATTTTGTGCTGTTGCTGGTGACGAGCAGTCTGACGCTGCTGCTGCCGCTGGCTTATGCGGTGCTGGTGATGGCGGGTGGCCTTTACCTGGGATGGCGGGGCTTTGAGTGGGTGACGGCCCTGGCGCTGGCGGAAAGCTGGCGATGGCAGGATGTGCTGCCGCTGGCCTGGCTTTTGGCGGGGGCGGTGACATGGATTTTCATGCTGAGGCCGCTGAGGGGCAGGCCCCGATCTGTGACGGTGGCGCTGCAAATCACGCCCTCCAACCAGCCGCGTGTGTTTGAACTGGTGGATGAGATCTGCTGGCACCTGAAGCTGGATGCGCCGCAGGAAATCTGGCTGGACACGTCCATCGGCATCCGCTCATCGGTGCGCGGCGGGGTGCGGGGAGTGGTCGGTGGGGAGCTGATTTTGCACATCGGGCTGCCGATCGTCTCGGTGATGAGTGCGAGGGAGTTTGCGGCGATGCTGGTGAGGGAGCTGGCGATGAACGCGGGGGGGATGGGAACGACTTTTTCGCATCTGGTGAGAGAATTGAACGCGTGGTTTTATCGTGCGCTGCATGAGCGGGACCCATGGGAGCCTGCACTGCGGGCACGGCGGGAGAAAGAAGGCCCCCTGCAACGAGGAGTGAGGCTGACGGCGTGGCTGTGGATGACGGTGGCGAAGCTGCCCTTTGGTCTGTTCGTGATGGCGGCGCGGATGATCAGTGCGGTGGCGCTGCTGAGTCTGGGAGCGGGCGCGGACCGGGCTGGAGCGAAGGTGCTGGGCAAGGGAGCATGGAAGCGGCTGCAGGCGAAGATGGAACTGCTGCAGGGAGCCTGGGAGGCGACGCGCAAGGAGATCCAGCGGGGGCTGGGCCAGCAAAGGCTGCCCGACAATCTGGCCCTGCTGCTGGCGCGACATGTGGCGGGCGCGGCGCGGACAAAGGAGTCTGCCGAGCAGGATGCGCCGCCGGTGCCCGAGGACGCGAAGAGACTTTTTCAAGAGCTGCCCAATGATGTGCCAGCGGCCTCGCTGGTGCGGGGGTTTGTGGATCTGGCGCGGCAGGTGACGTGCTTTTACTACCAGCATGAGCTGGGGATAGGCCTGCATGAGAACCGGCTGGTGGCGGATGAGGAGGTGATCCACCAAAACCGGCGGGAAGATGAATCGCTGGTGATCATCCGGCGCTACTTCAGCGGGCTGGCCCACCCGGAACGGGCGATGTGCGGGCTGGGGGCAACGCACCCGGTTTCGCCAGGGCTGGAGCAGCTCAAGGAAGAGATCCTACGGGTGCGGCGGGAGACCCGTGAATGGGGCTGCCGGCTGAAGCTGGCGCTGCAAGAATGGAACCTGGCGTGGCAGCGGCGGCGCGACCTGGAGGCGGCGGCGGTGCTGAGCCAGGCGGGATTCACGGTCTCGCGCATCCAGTTTGGAACGGATGACACGACGCCGCAGTCCCTGCGAAGCGAGGCGGCGCGGCAGCGGATGCTGATGGAGCACATGGAATCTGCGCTGGTGGCCTATGAAATGAAGATGGAGAGCCGCTTTGCCGCGGCACTGGGGCTGCTGTGGTGGAGCCCAAAGGAGATGATGGACGACCGGCTGGCAGAGCGGCGGAAAGACCTTGCGGCGTGGGTTTCCATCTATGAAGCGATGGCAGGGGCGCTGCCGTGTTTTCGCGAACTACTGACGACGTTTTTTGCCTTTCAGACGCTGGGGGCGCGGCATGCGAACCTGGAAGACCGAGGCAGCTTTTTCACCGCGCTGCAATCGGTGGTGCCGAAGATGACAAACCTGGTAAAGCAGATCCTTTCGACGATGGACGGGGCAATGTACCCCTTTGCCCCAAACAAAAGGGCGGTGAGACTGAACGAGCACCTGCTGCAAGGCAAGCTGCCGGAGCCGATCAACATCTCGATGAATCCAGGGTCGGCGGTGGACATCAAGGCGCTGTCGGCCAAGATGGCGGCGGATGCGGGTGAGGTGATCGCGCCGTTTGTGGATCGTTTTTTAAACTTGTACCATCAGTCCTATGCGTGGCTGGCGGAATCTGCGGAGCTGACGGAAGCGCAATTTCTGGGGCCAAACAGTCTGGGCGCCGAGGTGGAAATGCTGATGCCGGAAGAATTTGCACGGATGCAGGAGGCGAAGCCACAGGGCAGCAAGTCACGACTGCCTGCAAAATAATGTTTACGCCTGAGCCTGGACGCGCAAAGGTGGGCCGATGCGAATCCTGGCTATCGGAGACATCCACGGCTGTTCCATCGCTCTGCGGGCACTGCTGGATGCGGTGAAGCCTGGGAGCGATGATGTCTTGATCACCCTGGGTGATTACGTGGACCGAGGACCGGACTCGAAGGGGGTGATCGATATCCTGCTAGGACTGGAAGAAACGACGCAGTTGAAGCCGCTGATGGGCAACCATGAGATCCTATTTATGGATGCGATGGCGGAGCAACTGGATGTGGAGGCCTGGCTGAGGGTGGGCGGGAGGGAAACGCTGCTTTCCTACGCGCCAGACCACAGCACCCTGTCGTGGAACAACATCCCGCAGGCGCATGTGGAATTTTTAAAAGAGCGCTGCCTGCGCCACTGGGAGACGGAGTATCACCTCTTTGTGCATGCGAATGCGAATGCGGTCTTTCCCCTGGCGGATCAGAGCGATGACTGGCTTTTCTGGACGCGGTTTGACGATAGCTACCCGCATGTTTCCGGCAAGACGATGGTGTGCGGCCACACGGCACAGAAGAGCGGGATGCCTGCCCTGCGGACGAAAGCGATGTGCCTGGACACGTGGGCCTATGGCGAAGGCTGGCTGACGTGCCTGGACATTCAAAGCGGTGAATTCACCCAGGCGAACCAGGCGGGGGAGGTGAAAAGATTCACCCTGGCGGATCTGGAAGGTCACGGCGGTGAAAAAACCACGCAACTGCCAGTAAGCCCGCCCAACTGACATTTAGACCTTGCGAGGCTGTTGCCTGCGTACAAGTGTCAGCCGTCGGGCCATCGCCCTTTTACAACCCAGGAATTTTCTATCATCGTGTCATCAGCTCGCTCGATTCTCGTCACCGGAGGCACCGGTTCGTTCGGTCAAAAATGCATCGCCACCCTGCTTACGGATCCGGAGGTGAAACGCATCGTGATTTACTCCCGCGATGAGTTGAAGCAGTTCGAAATGGGGCAGAAATTCACGGACCCAAGGCTGCGTTATTTCATCGGCGACGTGCGTGACAAGGACCGCCTGCAGCGTGCGCTGGAAGGGGTGGACACCGTGATCCACGCAGCGGCGCTGAAGCAGGTGCCTGCGGCGGAGTACAACCCGATGGAGTTCATCAAAACGAACGTCCTGGGGGCGGAAAACCTCATCGAAGCCTGCCTGGACAACGATGTGCAGAACGTGGTGGCCCTTTCCACCGACAAGGCGGCGGCGCCGATCAATCTTTATGGCGCGACGAAGCTGTGCTCGGACAAGCTTTTCATCGCGGCAAACAACGTGCGCGGGGACCGGAAGATCAAATTCAGCGTGGTGCGTTACGGCAATGTGATGGGATCACGCGGATCGGTGATTCCCTTTTTCCTGGATAAGCGCAAGACTGGGGTGCTGCCGATCACGGACCCTGAGATGACGCGCTTTAACATCACGCTCGAAGAGGGTGTGGAGCTGGTGATGCACGCGCTGAAGCATGCGATCGGCGGGGAGATCTTTGTGCCGAAGATCCCGAGCTACCGGATCACGGATGTGGCGGAAGCCATCGGGCCGGAATGTGAGAAGCCGGTGGTGGGCATCCGCCCGGGCGAGAAGATCCACGAAGAGATGGTGACCTCCACGGATGCGCTGCAGACGATTTCGACGGACAAGCACTACATCATCGTGCCGAACAAGCACCGGCAGCCGCTGGAGGTGACGATCAAGGCTTTCTGTGATCACCACGGCGCGACGCCGGTATCCTCCGGGCTGGCCTACAACTCCGGCACCAACACGGAATGGATGACCGTGGAAGAAATCCGGAAACTGATCCAGTCCCACGTGGACCCGACCTTCACTGTCTAATTCCCTTTTATCCGACTTGCTGACATGAGTTCCGCCATTACTCCCTGGGATCTAAAAAGAGCTTATCAGGAGGGGCAAAATCTGATGAAGATTCTTCGTCAGGAGGCAGGTGCCACCGGCAATGACGAGAAGATGATCGAGCTGTCGTACGACCTGCAATCGGGATCGTACGTGGGGGCGCTGGCGGACCCGGTGCTGCTGGCACACAAGCGTGAATATTGCCGGCATGTGGCGGCGCTGCTGGAAAGCCTGGGGCCAGTGAGCAGCCTGCTGGATGCGGGGATGGGCGAGGGCAACATGCTGTGGCTGACGCTTTCCCAAATGGTGAACCCGCCGCTGCAGGTGCATGGCTTTGACCTGTGCTGGTCGCGCATGGCGGTGGCCCGCGAGTGGCTGGAGAAGCAGGAGCCGTGCTTTGAGATCCAGATCAGCACGGGCAGCCTGACGGAGATCCCGTACATGGACAACAGCGTGGATGTGGTGTGGACGAACCATTCCATCGAGCCGAACCACGGACGCGAGGCGGCGATCCTTTCCGAGCTGCACCGGGTGTGCCGCCGCTATGTGGTGATGCTGGAGCCTGCCTATGAACTGGGCAGCGATGAGGCGAGGAAGCGCATGGATGAGCATGGCTACTGTCGCAACCTGGCAGGAACGGCCAAGGAGCTGGGCTTTCGAGTGCACCGACATGAGATCTTTGCGGGCAACCGCAATCCGCGGAACCCGACGGCGGTGCTGATTTTGGCGAAGGATGAAAACGCTACCCCGGTGACGCCGCGCCGCTGCTGCCCGGTGTACAAGACCGAGCTGACCCCGATGCGGGACTGCTGGTACAGCAAGGAATCCATGCGGGCCTATCCAATTCTCAACGGCATCCCCTGCCTGAGAAGCAGCCAGAGCATCGTGGCGAGCAAATTGGCCGAGACTTTTCCCACTGATTCATGAGTTCCTTTTTACCCTATGGCCGCCAGTCTTTGGACGCAGAAGACCTGCAGGCGGTGATGGATGTGCTGAAGTCCGACTTTCTGACCCAGGGCCCTGCCATCGGCCGTTTTGAAAAGGCAGTGACGGACTGGTGCGGGGCAAAGCATGGCATTGCGATGTCCAACGGCACGGCGACGCTGCATCTGGCGGCGAAGGCGATGGGGCTGAAACATGGCGACTGGCTGTGGACGAGCCCGATCACGTTTGTGGCCTCGGCCAATGCGGGGCGGTACTGCGGGGCGAATGTGGACTTTGTGGATGTGGATCCGGGAACGGTGAACCTGTGCCCGGAGCGGCTGGAAGCGAAACTGCAGCAGGCTGAAAAAGACGGGAAGCTGCCGAAGATCGTGGTGCCGGTGCACTTCGCCGGGCAGCCCTGTGCGATGGACCGCATCCATGCGCTGGGGCAGAAGTATGGCTTTAAGATCCTGGAAGATGGTGCCCATGCGCTGGGCGGCAGCTATGAGGATGAACGGATCGGCAACTGCCGGTGGTCGGATGCGGTATCGCACAGCTTTCACCCGGTGAAGATCGTGACGAGCGGCGAGGGCGGGATGATCACGACCAACGACGACGAACTGGCCTGGAAGATCGGCATGCTGCGCACGCACGGCATCACGCGCGATGCCGACCGGATGGTGGGCGAATCCGAAGGGCCGTGGTATTATCAGCAACTGGAGCTGGGCTACAACTTCCGCATGACGGACATCCAGGCCGCGCTGGGGGCGAGCCAGATGACGAAGCTGGATGCCTTTGCCGCGAGGCGGCGGGAGATTGCGGCCTTGTACGATCAGGCGTTAGGCGGGTTGCCGCTGCGACCGCTGGCAAGGGACCCGAAGGGCATCAGCGGCTGGCACCTTTACATGATCCGGCTGAACCTGGCCGAGATCTCGCAGACACGCAGGCAGGTCTTTGAAAGCCTGCGCGCGCAAGGCATCGGGGTGAATGTGCATTACATCCCGGTGCATTTGCAGCCTGACTATGTGAGGCTGGGCTTTCATGCGGGGATGTTCCCAGAGGCGGAGCAGTATTACCAGGAAGCGATCACGCTGCCGATGTTCCCTGCGATGAAGGACGAGGACATCCTGCGGGTGCGTGATGCGCTGGCGGTAGCGACGGGTGTTTAGATACTTTCGGTTAGGCCTCCCAGACACCCTGCCTGATGAGTTGCTTGGTGGCTTCGCCGGGCCAGTCGCGGTTGGCGAGCGGGCTGGCGGGACTGGGGTGGAGGACACGACCGACTTTGAAGGGGGTGCCGAGGTTGTCTTTGGCACGCTGGGCGCGGGCCTCGGCAAAGGCACCGACGCCGATGACCCATTCGGGATCGAGGGTGGCGATGACTTGGCAGAGGTGGGCGTCGCAGAGCTTTTCCATGGCCTCGGATTCACTGGCGGGGAGCTTGTCCGGGGTGCGGTTGCGGCCACCTTCCTCCATGAAGACGAGGGGGCAGTAATTGGCCACAAAATGCTCCTTGAAGAAGTTTTCAGCCGCGCCAAAACGCTGGGCGAAGAGTCCCCAGAGGCGGCGACCACTGACTTCGGAGTTTTTGCAGGCAAACCCGGTGACGCGGCGTTTGGGGTGCTCGTGCTCGGGATGTCCTACTTCCGTTTCGATCTTCATCCAGTCGCGGACGGCGGCGATTTCGCCAAAGGGAACACCAGTCTGGGTCATGCCGAAGGGGCCAGGGTTCATGCCGACGAGGACGACGCGTTTTTTGCCTTCGCCGTAACGGCTGAGGTAGAGTTCATGAGGAACGCGGGCGTATTCGAGGGGATTGTAAACGTAGGCCGTGGGCGGGGCGAAGGTGAGGGAGGCGAGGCTGCTGCTGAGATCACGCGCAGCCTGGATGAGTCGGGAAGAGGTGGACATGATTACAGGACGGCGGCGATCTTTTTGGCAAAGTAGGTTAGGATCATGTTGGCCCCGGCACGGCGGATGCCGAGGAGGGATTCCATGGCCACTTTGTCCTCATCAAGCCAGCCTGCGGCGGCTCCAGCCTTGATCATGAGATACTCGCCACTGACCTGATAGGCGGCGATGGGAAGGGTGCTGGCATCACGGATACGGGCGATGATGTCGAGGTAAGGTCCTGCGGGCTTGACCATGAGGATGTCGGCCCCTTCGGATTCATCGAGGGCGGCTTCACGAAGGGCCTCGATGGTGTTGGCGGGGTCCATCTGATAGGTCTTTTTGTCGCCCGCCTTGGGGGCGGAATCAAGCGCACCACGGAAGGGGCCATAGTAGGCGCTGGCGTACTTGGCGGTGTAGCTCATGATGGAGACCTGGGTGAAGTCGGCATGGTCCAGGGCTGCACGGAGGGCAGCAACACGGCCATCCATCATGTCGCTGGGAGCCACGATGTCTGCCCCGGCGCGGGCATGGCAGAGGGCCTGCTGGCAGAGGACTGCGACGGTTTCGTCATTGAGGATGCGGCCATCGGCAGCGACGAGGCCATCGTGGCCGTCGCTGTTGTAGGGATCCAGGGCCACATCGGTGATGACCATGAGCGTGGGGTGGGCGGCCTTGAGCGCACGGATGGCGCGAGGGACGAGGCCATCATCATTGTAGCATTCCTCGGCACCGGGAGTTTTCAGCTCATCGGGGATGCGGGGAAACAGAACGACACCGGGAATGCCGAGGGCGTGGGCTTCACCCGCCTCCTGGACGAGATCTGCCAGGCACCAGCGCTGGCAGCCGGGCATGGCGCTGATGGGGGTGTTTTCATCGCCTTCCTGAAGGAAGAGCGGGTAGATCAGGTTTCCGGGGGTGAGCACGGTTTCGCGCACCATGTCCCGGATGGCGGGAGACTGGCGGTTGCGGCGCGGGCGGATGGAAAGATTCATCCTTCCAAGATGGGCAGCGCAGCGGGGAGGTCAAATTGAGGCGCGATGTTCTGAACGAAGCCTCCTGGAGGCGGATGGCTATTCAACGGCCTCGATGAAGCTGATGAGATCGGCCATGTCCTGCTCGGTCATCCCCTGCTCCAGGCCTTCTGGCATGAGGCTTTGGCCGGAGGAACTGCTGCCGAGGATGTTGGAACGCTGGACGGTGATTTCGGCCCCGCCCATCATTTTGAGCGTCATGCTGCTGGCGTCGTCCTTGGCGATGATGCCGCTGAGGGTCTGGCCGTCTTTGGTATTGACGGTGTAGGCGATGTATTGGGAGGCGACTTCCTTATGCGGCTCGACAATGGCGGTGAGGAGGCCGTCTTTGCCACGGGTTTTCACGGTGGTGACATTGGGACCGACCTCAATCCCCTGCCCGTTGGCCACGTGGCAGGCGAGACAGCGGGACATGAAAACGGCACCGCCTGCGGTGGCGTCGCCTTTGAGGGAGAGGGCCGCCTGGAATTTCTTCACCACTTCCTCACGCGATGGAGGAATGACGGTGGCCAGGGCGGTGCGGGCGAGAGCGGCCACTTTGCCATTTTTATGCTTGGCGAGATCCTGGACCTGGGAGGCGGAGAGATCTGCCGCTGTGGGAGCGCCTTCGGTTTTACCCAGGGCCGTCAGCAGAGCCGTGGCGCGATCATCGCGGGAAACGAGGGCTGCCAGGGCAGCGGTGCGGGCCTGGGAGGCGAGGTGAGGCCAGGAGGTGATGAGAGCCTGCGTGACCTCTGGCTGGCTGAAGGTGGCGAGATAGCGGATGGCAGCAGCCTGCAGGGCTTCCGACTGGCCTGCGGCCAAGCAGACCTGCAAGCTGGGGATGGCGGAGGCGGGGCGGGAAAGGGCCACCAGTTCCATGGCGGCGAGGCGGTCTTTGTCGGAAGCTTTCAGATTGGCCACGGTCTCGGTGGCGGCGGCAAAGGCGGGGGTGAGTTTTTTCTCTTTATCCACGGCCTCAAGGGTGGTGCCGGAGCGGCGAAGACCTTCGGCCAGGGCACGAATGGCTTTGGGGGATGGCGAGGCCCCGAGAGACTGGATGAGGGCCGTCACTTCCTTTGTATTGTTGCGGGCGGCGATGGTTTCAATGAGGCCCAGGGACAGGGCTTCGTCAGTTTCCGTCTTGCCGGAGGAGCGGGTCTGATAGACCGCGAAGGCCTGTTCCGGCGGGGCGGAAAGGAGGGCATGACGGAGCCAGTCCTCGCGAGGAGCGATGGAGGCGAGGGCCTGAGCTTGCCCTGAATGGGAAACTTGGCCGAGGGTGAGGGCGAGCTGGAAGCGGACACGAGCACTCGGATCTGCCGTCAAGGTAAGCAGCTTCTGCCAAAGGGCCTCTGGGGATGATGCAGCCTGAAGAAGGGGCTCGGCCAGGAAGATGGCGTGCTCGCGGACATGAGCGTCGTCGTTGTTCAAAGCGATCATGAGGGTATCCGGGCGGAGGGACTTGAGACCCTGAAGGGCATTGAGCCGATGGATGACGGCGAGAGGTTCCTTGAGCTCTGCGAGGTCTTTTTCTAGAAGGGCCACGGCGGCCTTGTCCTGACGCTCATAGAGGAGCCGGGCGGCAGTATCGCGGTGCCAGCCATTGGGATGGGCGAGGGCGGCCACCAACTCTTCCAGACTGGCTTTGTCCAAGGCAGGACGGGTGCGGTAGGGGGCAGCCTTTGTTTCGCCACTTTTGGTTATTCTCCAGATGCGGCCACGATCATTGCCACTGTTGAGGTCGAGGTGTTTCTTGATCTCATCGGGCACGCTCCAGGGGTGCTCGATGACTTCGCGATACATGTCGCAGATGTAGAGGTGGCCATCGGGGGCATTGGCAAAATTGACCACGCGCACCCAGGTGTCCTTGCTGGCGGCGAATTCGTAACCATGTTCATCGGCGGGACGTTCGCCCAGGAGGTCAATGCCGTTGTCGGCATAACGGATCTGTTTGCGATGGATGAGCTGGCCGCCGGCATCGCCGCTGAAGCTGTTGTTCACGAAGTCCGGGCCGTATGCATCGCCACGGTAGATGGTGGTGCCGGTGGCGCCGGTGAAGTAACCGCTAACGCGGCCCCCGCCCTCGACCGAACCTTTGACGACCCCGGCGATGCGCCAGCGGGTGCGGATGATGCGCCAAGGTTCATCCGGGCTGAGGCGGAAGACCTCGGCCGCGCCGCCATCTACCGCGATGCTTTTGCGTGCGGCGGGCATGGAGTAGAGCGGATTCCGGGAGGCATAACGGCCGTCATAGACCCAGTACTGGAGGTGGTCTGAATTTGAGCAGCCGAACTTGCGACCGTAGTTGTCAAAGCTCATGCCATACTGGGCACCGCCGCCCTCAAGACCGAACTCATGGGTGAGCGGATCAAACCAGAAGTCCTTGCCACCGATCTCGATGCCGGGCAGGTCGGGACGTTTGAGGCAGGTGACGATGCCCCGGTTCCCACCACCGGCGAGGATGTGGACGCGGTTGTCCTGGCCCCACTGAAAGCTGTTCATCAGGCCCTGGACATTGAGGATCTTCAGGCCGGTGCCAAAACCGCTGAAGGCCTTTTCGCGGACCTCGGCCTTGCCATCACCATCCTTGTCCTCGAAGCGCCAGATATCGGGCGTGGCACCCACGTAGAGGCCGCCATTGGCCCAGATGAGTCCGGTGGGCCAGGGAAGGTTATCGGCAAAAACATGGCTGGTTTCAAAGAAACCGTCGCCGTCCTTGTCCTCCAGCATGGAGACGCGTCCCAGATGGGGGGTGACGTCACGCATCTCGGAGTAATCAATCATTTCGCAGACGAACATGCGGCCGCGTTCATCAAAGCAGACGGCGATGGGGTCGCGGACGAGAGGTTCATGGGTGGCCAGTTCCAGATCGAAGCCTTTTTTCACCTGCCAGGTGGTGCGGGCGTCCTTGGGCTCCACGGCGGGATAGCGGGGCAGGTCTTTAGCGGGATCCACCTGGACGGCATTTTGGGTGGGACCGTAGGCCTCCGCATGGGTGGTCCTGGACTTGATGCCATTGGCAGGCGGCGGGACTGCCAAGGCGAATCCGGAGAATCCGAGGGTGAGAAGGAGGAACGGCTTCATGAGAGGAAATACCCTGAAACCAACGGTGCAGCGAGCATGGTCTGTGCTCGGCGCATCACAGGAACAGGTACTTTTATCGCGGGTGATGAAAACCAGATGAATCCGCCGCGCCTCGCCAGTCGAAGAACTGAGGAATTTAGACAGCCATCTTCGACAAATGTCACTTCCCCGCCTCGCCATCATCGGAACCGGTATTTCCGGACTGGGCTGTGCTCACTTTTTGCACAAGCTCTATGACCTGACGATGTACGAGGCGGCCGACTACATCGGAGGGCATACAAACACGGTGACGGTGACCGAGGATGGCCAGGAGCTGCCGATTGATACGGGGTTCATGGTCTTCAATCACCAGACTTATCCCCTGCTCTGCCGTCTGTTCAAAGAGCTGGGGGTGGAGACGAAACGGACGGACATGTCCTTCAGCCTGCGGCATGTGCCGACGGGCTATGAATACAATGGCAAGAACCTGGACACGATCTTTGGCCAGCGAAGCAACCTGCTGAGCCCGAGGTTTTGGAAATTTCTGCTGAAGATCAAACGCTTCAACGAAGAGACGGTGGCGGCGATGAATGATCCACAGTTCGAGCACATGACGCTGCGGGAGTATGCGAAGGCGCGGAACTATGGGCAGGATTTTCTGGACCTGTATGTCATCCCCATGGGCAGTGCGGTGTGGTCCACCCCACCAGAGCTGATGATGGAGTTTCCAGCGCGGACGCTGATGCACTTTTGGTTCAACCATGGCTTTCTGGGCATGGAGACACGGCACCCCTGGTGGACGGTGGTGGACGGATCCCGCCAGTATGTGCGGAAGCTGGTGCCGCCATTCTGGGACCGCATCCGCCTGAACACGCCGGTGGAAAAGATCGAGCGGCAGGGGGGCAAGGTGATCATCCATGCCAAGGGCCACGCGCCCGAGACTTATGACAAGGTGATCCTGGCGACGCATGCGCCCACCTCGCTGAGGATGCTGGCCGAGCCGACGGCGCTGGAGCAGGAGCTGCTGCCGCATTTTAAGTACCAGGCCAACATGGCGACGCTGCACACAGATGATCGCTTTCTGCCGACGACGCGCAAATGCTGGGCGGCCTGGAACTACCACATCGAATTCGACAAGAGCGGAGCCATCCAGCCGAGCACGCACTACTGGATGAACCTGCTGCAAGGGGTGTCTGAAAAGACGAATTACTTTGTCAGCATCAATGGAGAGGATGCGATTGATCCGGCGAAGGTGATCCGCCGCATTGCCTATGAGCATCCTTTGTTTGACGTGAAGGCGACGGCTGCGCAAAAGCGGCTACCGGAACTGAACCGGATCTCGCGAGACCAGACGACGTATTACTGCGGGGCGTGGTTCCGCTATGGTTTTCACGAGGATGGCTTCATGTCTGCGGTGAACCTGTGCCGTGACCTTCTGGGGGAGGAGCCGTGGTGACCGCAAAATCCGCCATCTATGAATGCGAGGTGATGCACCATCGGCTAAGCCCGAAGGAGCACCGCTTCAGCTACAATCTGTTTTATCTTTGGTTAGACCTGGACGAGCTGGATGCGCTTTCGGATGGCTTGCGTTTGTTCAAACGGAACCGTTGGGCACTCTTCTCGTTCTTTGATGCGGACCACATTGTGAAAGGGCAGGCCGGAGCACGGGAAAATGTGCTGCAGGTGGCCCGTGAAGCCGGGGTGGATACTTCGGCAATCGCCAAGGTGCGGCTGCTGACCTTCCCAAGGGTGCTGGGATACATCTTCAATCCGGTGTGCTTTTACTACTGCTTTGATGCGGATGAACAGCCGGTCTGCGCGGTGGCGGAGGTGACCAACACGTATCACGAGCAGAAGCCGTATGTGATGACGCAGCAGGAGGGGGATCGGTTTCGGCTGATCACGCCGAAGCATTTTTATGTCTCGCCGTTCTTTGGGCTGGAGCTGAATTTTGACTTCAAGCTGCGGCTGCCCACCGAGCGGCTGGAGATCCATGTGGATGACCGGGACGGGGATGAACGGGTTATGCTGACGAGCCTGACCGGCAAACGCCGGGACCTGAGCGATGCGGCCCTGCTGGCCTGCGCCTTCAAATACCCGCTGCTGACCCTGAGAGTGATTTTTCTGATTCACTGGCATGCTTTCCGCCTTTGGCTTAAGGGTCTACGTGTTCACCGGAAAGCGGACCAAGCCGAACTGCAACGCGGTGTGTACCGCCCCCACCGCTCCATTTCTCCCATCAAGCCATGAACTCGACCACGCTGAGCCTCGAAGAAGACGAAGTCGTCTCACCCGCACGTACCACCTGGCAAGGAGCGGGCTTTTATGAACGGCTAGTGATGAGCACGCTGAAGCAGTTCCCGGCCGGAGCGCTGACCATGACGCTACCTGACGGGCGTGAGCATCGCCTGGGCCAGCGGGACGCCTCGCAGGTGCTGGAGATGAAAATCCACAATCTGGAGTTCTTCCGTCACTGTGCGCTGTATGGGAACATCGGTTTTGGAGAATCCTATGTGCATGGAGACTGGGATGCGGAGGATGTGGCGGGAGTGATCGCCTGGTTCATCCAAAACATCCATCAGACGCAGGGCAGCCGGGCATCCTCGACCAAGCTAAAGGGGATGAACCTGCTGAAGACCTACAACCGGCTGCTGCACCGACTGCGCCCGAACAGCCTGAAGACAAGCCGCCGAAACATCGCGGAACATTATGACCTGGGGAATGACTTTTACTCGCTGTGGCTGGACCGAACGATGACGTATTCGGCGGCCCGGTTTGAGCATGAAGGACAGCCGCTGGAGGAGGCCCAGTACAGCAAGTATGAGGCGCTGTGCCAGAAGCTGGAGCTGAAGCCCACGGATCATGTGCTGGAGATCGGCTGCGGGTGGGGCGGCTTTTGTACGCATGCAGCCCGTGAACATGGCTGCCGGGTGACGGCGGTGACGATCTCGCAGGAGCAACACAAGTATGCGACGGAAAGGGTGAAGCGGGAGGGGCTGGACCATCTCATCGAGATCCGCCTGCAGGATTACCGGCTGGTGACGGGCCAGTTTGACAAGATCGCCTCAATTGAAATGCTGGAGGCAGTGGGCGATGCTTATGTGGAAGGCTACTTTGCCAAGTGCCATGAAGTGCTGAAGCCGGAAGGTCTGCTGGCTTTCCAGGTGATCACGGTGCCGGACTGCCGCTACAAGAATCTGGTGCAGGGGGTGGACTGGATCCAGAAACACATCTTCCCGGGTTCTCTGCTGCTGAGCATGGCGCGGGTGAATGGGGCCATCAATAAAACGGGGGACCTATTTTTGCACGGGCTAGAGGATCTGGGGGCCGGGTATGCCAAGACGCTGCGGCTGTGGTTTGAACGATTCAATGCGCGGCTGGATGAGGTGAAGGCGCTGGGCTTTGACGAGACCTTTGTGAGGAAGTGGAATTTCTACCTGCAATACTGCGAGGCGGCCTTTGCCACACGTAACATCAGTGTGGTGCAGGCGGTGTATACCCGGCCTAACAATGGCAGCCTGCACCGGACATGGTGAGTGCTGTCCCAATCTGATCCCCCTTCCCACCCATGATCGTCTTTCTCCGTGTCTTTTTCATCGTCGTCCTGATCTCCATGCTGGCGGTCACGACCTGGGCGAGCAAGCAGGTGCCGCTGTGGAAGATCCCGTATGAGACGTGGACCCACCCGTGGTGGATCGCGACCCTGTTTGATGCGTATTGGGGGTTCCTGACGTTTTACTGCTGGGTCGTTTACAAGGAGACCTCCGTGCTAGCGCGTGCATTGTGGCTGGTGGCGATCCTGCTTCTGGGGAACATTGCGATGGCGGTGTATGCGCTGATCCAGCTTTTCCGGGTGCCTGCAAACGGGTCCATCGAAACGGTGCTGCTGAGGAGGAAACGGGCATGACGGAAGCCCGGCCCTCCTTTTGGCGGCGACGGGTGGTGAACCCGATCGTGCAGCAACTGACGCAAGGCACGAGCCCCGGCAAGATCGCCCAGGCCATCGGCTGGGGAGTGGTCGTGGGGGTGTTTCCCATCATTGGATCGAACACCCTGCTGGCCTTGCTGGTGGGCATCCCGCTGAAGCTGAACCAACCGGTGCTGCATGTATTCAAAACTCTGGCCTATCCCCTGCAGTGGGCGATGCTGCTGGGATTTTACCGGGCTGGGGAGTGGCTGTTCCATGCGCCGCATGTGAGCATTCACATCCCGACGATGATGGAACGTTTCTTCGCGGAGCCCGGGCCGTTTTTCCGCGATTACGGGATGACGGCGCTGTATGGCATCGCGGTGTGGTGCCTGGTGGCCCCGGCGATCCTGGCGGCGATCTATTTAACCACGAAACCGCTGATCGAGCGGCTGGACAAACTCAGGCAGTCGCGCAGCCAAGCGGCGACGGCCACCACCTGAACCTGCCATGTTGATCGCCGCCCTGATTCTCCTGATGCTCTTTGTGCTGACCTGGGCACTGAGCGTAAAACTGAACAACTACTCCTTTGTGGATGTCACCTGGGCGCTGGCCTTTGCGCCTGTGGCGGCCTGGTATGCGGTGAGCGGTGAGGGCTGGATGCCGCGCCGGGCGGCCATTGCCGTGCTGGTGGGAGCGTGGAGCCTGCGGCTGGGCATTCACCTGTGGCGACGGGTGGCCAGCCATCATCCGAAGGAGGATGTACGCTATGCGGTGCTGAGGGAAAAGTGGAAAGCAAATCCACCGAAAGCTTTCTTTTGGTTCTTCCTCGCGCAGGCGGTGCTCGTTTGGCTGCTGATGCTGCCCGTGCACCTGATCTGCCAGCAGGCCATGGAGCCCTTTCATATACTGGAGTATGTGGGGCTGGGGATCTGGTTTGTGGCCCTGATCGGCGAAGGGATCTCCGATGCACAACTGGCGCATTTCAAGAGAACCCAAACAGACTCGAAAGGCATCTGCGAGGTGGGTCTGTGGCATTACAGCCGGCATCCGAACTATTTTTTTCAATCGCTGCTGTGGTGGGGGCTGTTTCTCATGGCGCTGCCTGCCGCGTGGGGCTGGACGGCGATCGTGGCCCCGCTGGCGATGCTACACTTTTTGTTAAACGTCACGGGCATCCCGCTGACGGAGAAGCTGTCGGTGGAGAAGCGCGGTGATGCGTACCGTGACTATCAGCGGCGCACCTCCGCCTTTGTGCCCTGGTTTCCGAAGAAGTGAATCCAGATGCCCCCTGACAAACGCATTTCCGATACCCCCTCCAAGTCATGCTGAACCTCAACGACCTCCTGGCCAAAGACATCCTGCCCGATGCGGCTATCCGATTTGGCATCCGCCAACGGCTGGCCAACACGCTGCGCAAGCAGAAGCAGCCCACGATTGAAGCGCAGAAGGCCGCACTGCTGAAGCACATCGAAGGCCTGAAGAAGAGCCCGGTGGCCATCGCCACGGATGAGGCCAATGAGCAGCACTACGAGGTGCCGACGCGGTTTTACCAGCTCTGCCTAGGCAAGCACCTGAAGTACAGCAGCGGCTACTGGCCGGAGCCTAGCACGACCTTTGACGAGTCCGAGGCGATCATGCTGAAGATGACCTGCGAGCGGGCCGAACTGAAGGACGGACAGCGCATCCTGGAACTGGGCTGCGGGTGGGGTTCGCTCTCGCTGTGGATGGCGGAACACTACCCGAAGGCGCAGATCACGAGCGTGTCCAACTCACGCACGCAGAAGGAATTCATCGATGCTGAGGCGAGAAAGCGAGGGCTGGACAACCTGACCATCATCACGGCGAACATGATCCATTTTGAAGGCGTGGGCGAGGGTGTCTTTGACCGCTGCGTCTCGGTGGAAATGTTCGAGCACATGAAGAACTACCAGGAACTGCTGCGGCGGGTTTCGACCTGGCTGAAACCGGGCGGCAAGCTTTTTGTTCACATCTTCACCCATCGCGAATACGCGTATCACTATGAGGTGACGAGCGATGAGGACTGGATGGCGAAATACTTTTTCACGGGTGGCCAGATGCCGTCGGACGACCTGCTGCTGTACTTTCAGGATGATCTCAAAATCGAGGATCACTGGTGTGTGAGCGGCATGCACTACAGCAAGACTTCAGAAGCTTGGCTATCCAAGATGGACGCGAACAAGGCGGAGATCATGCCGCTTTTTGCAGACACCTACGGCAAGGACCAAGCGGTGAAATGGTGGGCCTACTGGCGCATCTTTTACATGGCCTGCGCGGAGCTGTGGGGATACCGCGACGGCGAGGAGTGGATTGTCTCCCATTATCGGTTCATCAAACCCAACTAACCCACTTTATGAAACGCCCCCTCATTCTGAGTCTTGCTGTTTTGATGCTGGCCGTGCACGGACAGGCGAACGACCTCATCCGCCAAGGCGACCTCTATGACCAGGAGTTCAAGCCGGACGAGGCGTTGAAATATTACCTGCCTGCGGAAAAGCAAAACCCAAACGATGCGGCGCTGCTGGTGAAAATCGCCCGGCAGCATGTCTTCCGCATGGACGGGCTGAAGACGAATGCCGAAAAGTTGGCGGAGGCCCAGACGGCGCTGGCCTATGCAGAACGGGCGGTGCTGGCCGACCCCAGGAGTAGTGATGCGCACCTTTCCATCGCCATCGTGCATGGCAAGATGACGCCGCTGCTGGGGAACCGGGGAAAGATAGAGGCCTCCAAGAAGATCAAAGAATCTGCGGAGAAAGCGGCGAAACTGAACCCGAAGGATGACTACGCCTGGCATCTGCTGGGGCGCTGGCATCAGGCCCTGGCGGGCATGGGCAGCCTGACACGGGGCATTGCCCAACTGGTGTATGGGGAGCTGCCTGCGGCGACGAACGAGGAGGCGGTGACGTATTTCAAAAAGGCCATCGCCCTGAAGCCGGACCGTCTTTTGCACCACATTGAGTTAGGCCGTACGTATGCCCAGATGGGCAAGACGGAGGAGGCCAAGGCGGCCATCAACAAAGGCCTGGCCATGCCGAACCGGGAGAAGGATGATCCTGAAACCAAGCGCCGCGGACGGGCGACGCTGGCGGGGCTATGACAGGAGCTTTCCCAGAAGCAAGCGGCCAACCAAGATTAGGGTGAGGATAACTAGAAAGCCGAAGCTGATGGCCATGAGGTCTCCGAGAGTGGCCTTGCGCCGGGCTAGCCCCATGATAAGGAGCATGGCCCACCAGGCCGCCATGGACAGGATGACACACTGAGTAAAGTAGCCACCATTCAGCATGACTAAGCTGAGGAGAAGAAGGAAGAGCTGGAAACCGAGGCCTACAACGACGGCCTTAAGCAGGTCTTTTCGAGAAGTGGAATGAGGCAGCGGAGGCGTGGCAGCGGGCATCCAAATGAGACCTGGGGTGGAAGCCGATCTGTCAAAATGAGTCCGCGCAGGCACAAAAAAGGCAGAGGGGATACCTCTGCCTTTTCTCCGAGCGAACCGATTTTAGGGCTGCTTGAAGAGGTAGTGTTCCAGGCTGTCCACCAGGGCCTGCCAGGAGGCGTCAATGACGTTCGTGGAGACACCGACGGTGCCCCAGGTGCGGGTGCCGTCACTGCTGACGACGAGGACGCGGGTCTTGGCGGCGGTGCCGCTGCCGCTATCGATGATGCGGACCTTGTAGTCCTCCAAACGCACCTGAGCGATGGCGGGGAAGTGCGGCAGCAGGGCCTTGCGCAGGGCTTTGTCCAGCGCGTTCACGGGGCCGTCGCCTTCATCCACGGTGTATTCGTCGTTGCCGTTCACGTGGATCTTCACCGTGGCCTCGGTGGTCTCGGTGGAGGAACCGGAATGGTAACGATGGGTGGTGTGATACTCGATGAGATCAAAGCAGCGGGTCTGCTGGCCGAGCTGCTTGCGGATGAGGAGTTCAAAGCTGGCTTCAGCGGCTTCGAATTCGAAACCTTCGCTCTCCATGTGCTTGACTGTGGCGAGGATCTTCTGAACCTCGGGGCTGCCTTTGGTGAGGGCGACGCCCATGGCCTCGGCCTTCATGAGGACGTTCGACTGGCCGGACATGTCGGAGATGGTGATGACGCGCTCATTGCCGACGAGGGAGGGATCCACGTGCTCGTAGGTGCGGGCCAGCTTTTGCACGGCATGGACATGAAGGCCGCCTTTGTGCGTGAAGGCGGCGAGGCCGACGTATGGGGCGCGGATGTCGTGGGGGACGTTGGCCAGCTCATCCACAAAGAAGGCGAGGTCGCGGAGGCGGGTGAGGTCCAGCCCGAGGTCAAAGCCCATTTTCAACTGAAGGTTAGGCATGACGGTGATGAGGTTGCAGTTCCCCACACGTTCGCCGTAACCATTGATGGTGCCCTGGACCTGATTGGCCCCGGCACGGACTGCGGCGAGCGCATTGGCGACACCGACGCCGCCGTCATTGTGCGTATGGATGCCCACGGGACCGCCGAGATGGGCGATGACCTTGCGTGTGACTTCCTCCACCCACTCCGGCAGGGCGCCGCCATTGGTCTCACAAAGCACAACGAGGTCTGCGCCGGCATCCTTGGCGGCCTTGACGGTCTTCAAGGAGTATTCGGGATCTTCACGGAAGCTGTCGAAGAAGTGTTCGGCATCGTAGAGCACCTCACGGCCATGCTTTTTCAAGTAGGCGACGGTGTCTGCGATCATGGCGAGGTTTTCTTCCAGGCTGACCTGGAAGACTTCGGTGACGTGGAGGGGCCAGGTCTTGCCGACGATGGTGACGGCAGGGGTCTGGGCATCGAGCAGCATCTGGACCTGGGCGTCGTCCTCGACCTTCACCTTGCCTCGGCGGGTCATTCCAAAGGCAGTGATCTTGGCGTTTTTCCAGGTGCGCTTGGCGGCCTCCTGGAAGAAGGCGGCGTCCTTGGGATTGGAGCCGGGCCAGCCGCCCTCAATGTAGTGGACGCCGAAGTCATCGAGCTTTTCAGCGACGCGGATTTTATCGAGGGTGCTGAAGGAAATGCCGGTGCCCTGGGTGCCGTCGCGCAGGGTGGTATCGTAAATGGTCACTGGAACTGACATGGAAGGAGAGAGGGAGGTCAAAAAGAGGGTCTAAACAATGGGAAGCGATGGCAGGACATGGGAGTGAAGCGGAGGGCACAATCCCGATGAACGCGGGGGACACTTTTGCCGCTGGAGGCACCCCTTGGGTGCGGCGACAACAGGCCGTGACGGACTCCTGCGGCTGCGTTACGCGCAGAGGAGCCCGCTGATAATTCGAATCGCAAAGATGGCTGGTTGGGTGGCCATGAGGGTCGGCAAATTAACGCGGCGTGCCGGGTAGGCAAGCAGAGGTTTGAGGAAATGGGTGGTTAGGCAGCCTTTTGCCGAGGGGCCCGTTTATGAAACAGCATGACAAGCAGGCCCAAGACCAGTGGCAGACACGGTATCCACAGGGCTTCCCAAAGCGGCCCCTGAGGGGTGGGATCGTTAGCAGCCGCAAAATCAAGATGGTAAATATGCGCGATAAAGAGGACCGGATACCACCCCGAAACAAAAGCTGCCAAGCCCAGCCAAGTGGAAATCCACCTTTGAGACTTCAAGAACAAACGGATCAAGACAGCCAGCAATGCCGAGCCTGAAGCGAAACCAAAACAGATGAAATAAAGGGTAAAAAGCCCTTCAGGCATTTCGTCCAATGGACTGGCTGTGGCTAGCATCATCTTTGTTCCAGAATAAGAGAGGGTAAAAGAAAACCGCCATGTCCTAAAGGACGATGGCGGTTCTGCAAAGGGGCGGTCAGATCAATCCCGGCGGGCCAGTTTGGACAGCAGGCGGAGGATTTCCACGTAGAGCCAGACGAGGGTGACCAGGAGGCCGAAGGCGGCATACCACTCCATGTATTTCGGGGCACCGTGGGCGCAGCCGTTTTCGATGAAGTCGAAGTCCAGGACGAGGTTCAGCGCGGCGATGATAACCACAGCGATGCTGAAGCCGATGCCGATCATGCCGCTGCCATGAATGTAGGGGATCTGGATGCCGAACATGCCCAGCACGATGGTGACGAGGTAAACGAGGGCGATGCCGCCGGTGGCAGCGAAGATGCCGAGCTTGAAGTTTTCCGTGGCACGGATGAGACGCATGGAATAGGCGGCCAGCAGGGCGAGGAGGACGCCGCCGGTGAGCAGGATGGCCTGAAGGGCGATGCCGTGGAACTGCATCTCATAACGGGCGGAGAGACCGCCGAGGAAGAGGCCTTCGGCAAGGGCGTAAAGGCTGCCGGTGACGGGGGACCAGACGGGCTTGAAGCTGGTGATGAGGGCCAGGATAAAACCGGCGATAGCCCCACCAATGACCCAGGTCATGGCGGCGGCGGGATCGGTCATGGCCATGTTCCAGGTATAAATGGCCGTGGCGAAGGTGAGGAAGAGGAGGAAAGCCGTCTTGTTCACCGTGCCCTGGAGGGTCATCTGGCCGTGACCGGCGTGGGCGGGTGACTGGAAGGTGGATTCGTTGAGCAGTGGGTTCGACGTGCGCATGGCAGGGAGATAACGTCTAGGGTTTCCTTTGACTAGCCTTTTTTTGCTGCGGGTTTGGCACGACTTGCCAGGAAAAAAGGTTGGTATCGGATAGGCGGAGGTGGGCGGCGGGCGGAGGAGGAGGATTGATTTAAAAAGCGGGGCTGGCTAGGGTGACTGCATGCCTGACTCCCCTGCCCGTTTCATCCAGATCAATGATGCTGCCCGCGAGACCAATCCCTGGACGAACAATGAATGGCTGTGCCGACCTGATCTGGTGGAGGCGGAGAAACTGCTGCTGGTGAGGGCGAACATGGCACCGATGCACTGCCACCCGTTTCACTGCCACCCGCACCGCGAAGAAATCATCTATGTGGTGCATGGGCGTGCGGAGCAGTGGGTGGGAGATGAATGCCGCATCCTGAGCGCAGGTGAAATGGCACACATCCCGCCAGGGGTGGTGCATGCGACCTACAATCCGCATCAGGAGCCGCTGGTGTTTCTGGCGATCCTGTCTCCAGCGAAACTGCCGGATGAACTGGCGGCGGTGCAAGATCCGCAAGATGTCTCCGATCAAGCCCCCTGGGCCACACTGCGCCAGGGACGGCCTGAGTGCCAGACGCTGGCCTGAGGACGATGACAGAAAAAAGCCGGGCTGCCTTTTTCAAGACCAGCCCGGCCGCAGAAACCTGTGAGGATCAGCGGGGGATCTTCAATGTCTTGCCAGCGCGGATCATGTCCGATTTCAGGCCGTTGGCGGCTTTGATCTTGGCGACGGTGGTGTTGTTCTTCCGGGCGATGGCGCCCAGGTTGTCACCCGCCTTGATGGTGTAGCTGGAGCTTCCGCCTTTGGACTTGCTGGCGGTGGTTTTCTTTTTCGAAGACACCTTTACCACAGGGGAAGGCTGGCGGCGGGAGACGCTGCCACCATGAGAGGCCTGCCAGCGAGCGACATCGTCGTCAGAGGCGGCCCGTTCGCCTTCGGCAGCCCAGGCGGTGACGTAGTTGCCGTTCGGGTCGAAGGGGTAGTCCTTCTTTTCCATGGCGTGCGGCGGAGTCTGCGGGGAGCCGGTCAGATTGATGACGGGAAGCTTGCGCGGAAGACCGCGGGGCGCAGAGCTTCCGCAGGAGGCCATGAGCAGAGGCAGCACCACGGCACCAAGTATGGAAAAAACACGGAGGGGAGACATCGTGATGCAGAGTGGACGCAATGGGGCGGCCCCGCAACTGGGAGCCGTCGGGAGTTTACTCACCCGGGGTATGAAAACGACGTACCAGTTCCTTCACCCGAGGGACGTTTTGTTTATCGCGCTCCATGATGACGACACGTTCGTGGTAGGCCTTGGAGCCGGGCTTGGCCAGGGAATATACCCAGCGGGTGTCGTTATCGAGCCGCTCGGAGGGCTGCTTGCCCATGATCTGATAAACCTGGCGGCCATCCATGCCGGGCTGCAGGCGGTTGAAGTTCACCTCATTGTATTCCATGGCATAACGGGTGCCGGAGACAAGAAAGTACTTGGTGGCATTCATCGAGTCCGTGCTGCTGTAGCCCATGCTGGAGGCATAATAGAGGTAAATGGCCGCAGGGATGGCGAGCAGGAGGAGAGGGGTGAAGAAGTACCAGTTTTTCTTGAACATGCGAGGGGTGGGGAAAGGCGGCGATGCTGGAGCAAAGGGCCACGGACGGCAAGACAAAAGCGAGAGATGGATCAACGGGCGGGAAAAAGATGCTCGCCACGCTTGGCGGCCTGATGAGCTTCCTTCGTATCTTGCGGGATGCCCGGATCGCCCTGTTCTGCCAGCCAGCGGTCCAGCTCGCCCGAGAGGCGGGCGCGTGTGGCGGCGTGCTGAGGATCAGCCGCGAGATTGGTCATTTCATACGGATCGCTGGCTGTGTGGTAAAGTTGCTCCGCCGGGCGGGTGATGTAGCGTTTCACCAAAGCGTAGGTATCGGGATGGTCCGCGGCAAAGTTGACCCAGGTGGGCCAGTAGGGGTTGTTCAGCGCGCCATTGCCCTGGATACCCATGACATGTTTTTCGATGTAGATCTCATCGGGGGTCAGGTTCCGGATGTAGCGGTACTGGCCATCCGTGAGGGTGCGGATGGGGTAGGCCGGGCCTTCGGGGATGTTGTTATGCAGGCCATAGGCGAACTGGCGGTGGTCGGTCACTTCACCCCGAAGAACGGTGGCAAAGCTGCGGCCATCGAAGGCGGCAGCCGTCCCCTTCCCGCCTGCCACCTCCATGAGAGTGGGAGCCACATCTGCATACTGGACGAGGGCATCGGTACGTTTGCCTGCGGTGATCTTGCCAGGCCAGCGGGCGATAAGGGCCGTGTGCAGGCCGGTATCCCAATTGGTCCATTTGTTGCCGGGGAACTGGGAGCCTTGCTCCGAGGAGAAAAGCACGAGTGTGTTTTCATCCTGGCCAGATTCTTTGAGCAACGCGAGGATCTCGCCCACCTGGCCATCCATGTAGGTGATCTCGGCGAGGTAGCGCCCGAAGTCCTCGCGGGTTTTGGGGGTATCGGCGATGTTGGGCGGGAGCTGGATTTTTTTGGGCGGATACTTCGTGGCATCTCCCATGACCCAGGGCACATGCGGATCCACCAGGGCGATGACGAGGCAGAAAGGCTCGTCCGGCTTGCGCCCGATGAATTCGCGGGCCCCGGCGAGATCATGTCCCTGGGTGGGATTGCGCACGCAGTTAGGATCAAAACCCGGCACGGATTCAAAAGGAAAGGAGGCCTCCGGCAGCACATGGGACTTGCCGGCCAAACCGACACGGTAGCCCAAAGGAGCAAGGTGATGTGGCAGGCTGCGGGTGCCAGGGCGGCTGGCGCTGTGGTTCCAGGCGCAGCCATTGCGCATGGGATACTGGCCGGTGTACAGCTCTGCCCGGCAGGGCTGGCAGATGGCCTCGCTGACGTAGGCGCGATTGAAGGTGAGGCCCTGGGCGGCCAGGGTATCAATGTGGGGTGTCTTTGCATTCACACCGCCATACACAGGCAGGTCATTGTAGGTGCAGTCATCCGCCAGGATGATGAGGACATTTGGTCTGGCCTGGGCCGAGACAATGCCCGTGGCGAGAAGCAGGAGGAAAAGGGCGATGAATTTCACAGGTCTCTATTTCTTCTTTTGGTTAGGCTTGGCGAGGGCTTCCGGCTGGCGATCCAGCAGGGCGCGCAGTTCGGCCACCACCTGCGGCTGCGATGCGGCGAGGTTGCGGGTTTCCAGTGGATCTTCCTGGTAGTCGTAGAGCTCCAGATCGGCGGTGTCCGATGCGGCATCTGGTTTTTTCCATTCGACGAGGCGATAGCGCTCGGTGCGGATGGCACGGCCGATGACGGGCTTTCCCTCACGCTGGCGGGGAAAGGCGTGGGTGGCATGGCTGCGGATACGGCGGGCCGGATCGCGCAGCACGGGGACGAGGCTGGTGCCATCCAGAGGCTGAGGACCGGGGTGGGCAGGCAGCCCGGCGAGCTCCACCAAGGTAGGCAGCACGTCCACCGTCTCGGCGGGTTGACGAGTGGAGGAGCCTGGAGCAGCGATGCCCGGAGCGACGACAATGAGGGGGATGCGGTTGGCCTGCTCGTAGTTGGTGTGTTTTGTCCACATGCCATGGTCGCCCAGATGCCAGCCGTGGTCGCCCCAGAGCACGATGATGGTTTGATCCGCAAGGCCCTGGGCATCCAGTTCATCCAGCACCCGACCCAGCTGGGCATCCATGAAGCTCACAGCGGCATAGTAACCATGAATGAGAGTGCGCTTCATTTCCGGGGTCAGCGGAGGGCTTTCGGGGATGGGGGTGTAGTTGTTCAGTTCCCCCAGGGTCTTGCCCGCATAGGAGGGTGCGCCGTCAGGGGGCGTGACACGTGTGGGCAGAGGGAAAGCGGCGCGGTCATGCATGTCCCAGTATTTTTTGGGTGCGGTGAATGGCAGGTGAGGTTTCACAAAACCCAGGGCTAGAAATAGGGGCTGATCCGGCTTCTCCTTCGCAGCACGCAGACGCCCGATGGCAGCATCGGCGATGCGACCATCGGCATAGGCATTGTCCGGCACGTTGCTGTTTTCCCAGGCGGCTCCGCGAGGAAGATCGCGAATTTTGCCGAGCTGCTGATTGGTGAAGTAGGCTTCTTCGCGGGTCAGCTTGCCATCCGCCGAATTGGCGGGGTTCAGGTATTCGATCACCTTTTCTTTGATCGGCGGAAGGCTCCAGGAGGCCTCGTCGTCGTGATTGCCATGGCCTGTGTGGAGGATCTTGCCGATGGCTTCGGTGCGCCAGCCGTGGGATTTGAAATACTGAGGCAGGGTGACTGCATCGGGCACGGCTAGGCGGAAGTTGTCTGTGAGGTTGTAAATGCCCAGGGAGGTGGAGCGTGAGCCTAACAACAGATTGTTTCTGGAGGGGGCGCAGACCGCCTGATTGCAATAAGCGAGGTCAAAGCGCATGCCGCGTGCGGCGAGGCGGTCGAGATTGGGTGTCCTGGCCAGAGGATCGCCATAACAGCCGATGGCGGGCTTGAGATCGTCCACACAAATCATCAGCACATGCGGGCGGGAAGGTGCGGCTGCAGCCAGCGGCAGTGTGACGGCGAGAAAGAGGAAGCTGAGGAAGGCGCGCATGATCAGGCTTTCTTTTTACCCTTCTTGCCCTTTTTGTTAGGCAGAGGATCGCCATGCGGCAGCCCCCAGATCCAGGGAATGACCTGGGCGCGTTTGGCCCAGATCTCCCACTGGGCGGCCATGGCTTTCAAACGCTCTGGTTCGTTGGCGGCGAGATTGTGCTGTTCGGTGCGGTCGGCCTCCATGTTGTAAAGTTCCCAGGCTCCCTGCGGGCCTTTGGCAACGAGTTTCCAGATGCCATCGCGGACGGCGCGGTTGCCTTCATGCTCAAAGAAGATGGGTTCCTGGCGGCCGATGGATTCGCCTTTGAGGGCAGGCCGCAGGCTGACGCCTTCGACAGGCTTGATCTTCAGCCCCGCATGTTCGGCCGGATAGCTAGCCCCGGCGACATCCAGGCAGGTGGCCATAAGATCAATGAGATGGGCGGGCTGGGGCTCCAAGGAATCATGACGAGCAGCGGGGATTCCTTTGGGCCAATGGGCCACCAACGGGGTGCTGATGCCACCTTCATGCACCCAGTGTTTGTACTCGCGGAAGGGGGTGTTGCTGACATTGGCCCAGGCCTCGCCGTAACCATGATAAGTGTCTGCACCGCCCGGAAGAATGCCGTACCCCTGGCGCATGGGGTGGCCATCGCGGGTCTGTTTGGGAATCATGTCCGGTTGCAAATCGGTAGCCGCCATGGCTGGCAGCGTGGGTTTTTCCGCCCTGGGTTTGAAGGGACCGTTGCGCCCCATACCTTCGGCGCAGCCGCCATTGTCCTGGAAGAAAAGGATGAGGGTGTTGTCGTATTGCCCCTGTTTTTTCAGCTCGGCGACGAGACGGCCAATGCTCTGGTCCATGCTGTCAATCATGGCCGCAAAAACCTCCATGCAGCGGGTTTCGAACTCGCGATTCTTCACCTCGCTCCAGGCACCACCGGCCTGCGGGGCGACCTGCCAGCTAGGCGGCAAAAGGCCGAGCTTTTTCATCTTCTCCACACGGGCGGCGCGGATGGCATCGTAACCGGCATCATACTTACCCTTGTATTTGGCGATGTCCTCCGGCTTCGCATGCATGGGCCAGTGCGGGGCCGTCATGGCCACATACATGAAGAAAGGTTGCGCCTGATGATCGCGTGCATGGTCCGCTACAAAGCGGGTGGCGTGGTCTGCAATGGCATCGGTGTAGTAGAAGGATTTGGGCTGATACTGCGCATCGGCAAAGGGGGAGATGAACTCGTTGTCGCGAGTGAGGGTGTTCGGATCAAAGTAGCTGCCCGCGCCATGGATGGTGCCATAAAAGCGATCGAACCCACGCTGGAGCGGCCAGTTGGCCTTGGCATCGGCATCCTGGGGATTGACCTTTTTGGTGACGTGCCATTTTCCGGCCATGTAGGTACGGTAACCCGCAGGCTTGAGCACCTCGGCAATGGTCACGGAGTCGCGGCTGAGCTCGCCCCGGTAACCAGGCAGGCCTTTGTCATCCATCATGTGACCGATGCCTGCCTGATGCGGATAAAGCCCTGTAAGCAAGGCTGCGCGGGTGGGGCAGCAGCGGGCGGTATTGTAAAACTGGGTGAAGCGCACGCCGCCCTTGGCCAGGGCATCCAGGTTCGGCGTGCTGATCTCACTGCCAAAGCAGCCGAGGTCCGAATAGCCCATGTCATCCGCCATGATGAGGATGATGTTAGGCCGATCCGCCGCGTGGGCGGAGAGGAGGGTCAAAAGGAAGCCGATGAGCAAGAACGAACGCATTCCCCTATCACGTAGTAACCCTTGCCATCTTGCCAGTGAAAAAGCCACCGCTGCCTATCTGGAATGCAAGTGGTGGGAGAAACGGAGGGGCGACCTATGGTGCCGCTGGAGATGACTGCACGAGGTACTTCTTTTGAAACTCTGCCGCTGCGTCCAGGCCAGCAGCGATCCATTTCATTTCATCCTGGCGGACGGATTCGTGGTAGGCGGCCCCTTTCAGCAAGGCGGTCTTGAGGCTGGCCTCCACCTTGGTCATATCAAAACCCATGGAGGTGCGGCCGCTCTCTTTGCACTTCTCGGTGAGGCGATTTTTCTCCTTTTCATTGGGGGCCTTCAAGGCGGCGTGCATGTAGCATATACCAGCAAGGTTTGCGGCATTGTCCCGGAGGTCGCCCGCCATCAGAAGGTCACCCAAAGCCTCCTGCAGCAGCGGGTTGTCAAAGTCTGCAAAGAAGATCATGCCTGTCACGCCACGGATGGCATCGGCCCGCTGTTTGGTGGTGAGTGTGAGCTGCTGAGTGGCGCTGGCCGGCAGGCCGCCTGCTTCCTGGCGCGCGACATACCTGGCGAAGCCCGGGGTCATCCAATTGATTTCGCGCGAATCCCCCGGCAAGGCTGCGGGCAAGGTCTGTTTTTCGAGGACCCATTCCACCAGCCACTTTTGATATTTTTCACGTCCGAAGTGGGCATAGGCATTGATGGCGAGGGCTTTTTCAATCCAGCGCAGGGCTTCCTGAAGATCGCCTGTGTAGATGTAAAAGGTGCCAAGATTTGAACAGGTTTCATACAGGCCTGGGACCAGCTTGTCTTTGCGCAGCATCGTCTGGATGGCCGCCCGATGGTCGCCAAGCTTATGCTGGGAAACCGCCAGGTCATCGAAGTGCCAGGGAAGAGATTTGTCAGAGGCGATGTCTTTCTCCCGCTGCTGGATGCGCCACTGGTGGAACTCCTTGGAATGGCGGGCAAAACTGCCGCTGATGAGCACCCCGATGCCGGGAAAGCGGGCGCGTTCGGAATTCAAGGTGTCACTGTCCCAGATGCAACCATAGGCTGCCTGTGACAGCAGCGCAGCGAAGAGGATGACCTTGATGCCCGGCAGATTCATGAATGACATGATGCCATGCGTGGGGTGCCGCCGAAAAGAACTTTATTGCTCCGAATCACTCTGGCTGCTGCCAGGGCACGGTGCCGCCACGCTGGATGTGCTGGCGAAGCTCGGCGGAAAGTTCATTGAAGATCTTCGGGGCCTTCATGCGGAGATTGGTTTTCTCCTGAGGATCGTTCTTCAAATTGTAAAGTTCCAAGGGGCTGAAGGGATCGTTCTGCATCAGCTTCCAATCTCCGCGAATGAGGGCCTCGTAGCTTTTGCCACCGTAGGCGGCACCGCCTTCGCGACGCACGAAGTAAAGGCTGCGTTCAGTGACGACATCTTTCCCCATGAGCACGGGAACGAGGCTGACGGCATCGAGTCCTGAGCGAGGCGTGGCTCCAGCGAGTTCGAGAAAGGTGGGAAAGACATCGAAATTCAGGCCTGCATAATCGCTGCGAGATCCGGCCTGGATGTGGCCGGGCCAGCGCACCATGAAGGGCACCCGCAGAGCGCCATCGTAGTGGCTTTGTTTGCCATCACGCCAAGGGTCGTTGTTCTGACCGTGAGGCAGGGAACCACCGTTGTCCGCAGAGAAAACGACCACGGTGTTTTCCTCCAAACCCGTTTCCTTCAGGGTGGCGAGGACCTGACCGATGCGGTCATCCAGGTGCTCGACAAAGGCGACGTTCATGGCGCGTTTTTCATCGAGCTGCGGCGCGCGTTTTTTCACCTTGTCCAGCCATTCGGCGGGGGGCTCGATGGGGAAATGCGGAGCGTTGTAGGCGAGGTAAAGGAAGAAGGGCTGGTCCTTTTTGCCCGCACGTTCCTTCAGGTAATCACTGGCCCAGGTGGAGAAGAGATCGGTGGCATGACCGGTAGGATCAACGACTTCCGCATTGCGACGCATGTAGTTATTCCCGTGACGCAGATGGGTGCTGTAACTGTCCATCATGTCGCCCAGAAAACCGTGGAAGAGATCAAACCCGCGCTCATTGGGGGTGTTGGGGGACTCCAGTCCCAGGTGCCATTTGCCAATGGCGGCTGTGTGGTAGCCGCTCTTTTTCAGTTCATCGGCCAGGGTGGGCAGCTTCTGATTGAAGTAGCCCCAGGAGTTCTCGGGCTGGGTGCGGATAACGCCAGGCACCCCGGCGCGGTCCGGATAGACGCCAGTGAGCAAGGCCGCCCGCGAGGGGGAGCAGACGGTGCAGTTTGCCCGCATGCGGGTGAAGAGCATGCCTTCCTTCGCCAGGCCATCGATGTTCGGCGTTTGCACGTCGGAATCGTGGTAGGCGGAGACATCGCCATAACCGTGGTCATCCGTGAAGATGATGAGGAAATTGGGCCGCGCGCCCAGGCCCTGACTGAAGGTGCAGAGGAAGGCGAGGGCCAGTAATGAAAGGAGCTTCATGAGAGATGAGAAGGAGGCTCAATCCAGCAGCGTGAGGGTGACACGGCGCACATCCATGACGGATTTTCCGGGGATCTCGAGCGCACGCAAGGTTAATGCCCCCTGCCCTGCCTCCAGTTTCATCTCGCCAAGATTCAGAGTGCGAAACTCCTTCATCTGAGATTCGCCATGCGGCCGTGGCAGGGTGTCCTGATTCGTGTAAAGCGGCGGATCCCAGCCCGGGGCCACCTTGCCACTGAGACGGCTGTCCTTGAAAGCCAGCTCCAAGGTGGAACCCGCATCGGCGATGGGACAGGTGTAGTCCACGGTGACTTCATAACGGCCTGCGGTGTGGACATCCAGCAACCAGACCATGTGATCGTCCTTGGCGGTCCAGTTGACAAAGTAGGAGCAGTTGGGGGCGTTGCTGCTGCGCTGCACTCCGCCGCGCGGTTCGCCATCGCGGGCAGGCAGCATGGTGATGGGAAATTCACGGTAGCCCACAGGAATGGGACGAGGATCCACGGCATTGCCGCCGCCTTTCTTTTTGCCCTTGGCCTTAGCCTCCTTCACGGTCACACCCAACACTTCTTTGCGCCAGGTGGCGACCGCTTCGCTGAGTTTGGCCGCGAGGGCGGGCTCCTTGTCATTGATGGCGGTGGTCTGGCCAGGATCGGCGACCATGTCATAAAGCTGGCCCGCGTTGTCCAGGCGATGCTGCTGGGTGCGCACGCTGACATTGGAGGCCCAGGTGGAGAAGATCATGCGGTCGGGCCATTCGGGGGCCTGTTTTTTCAGCAGCGGGGTGAGGTCGCGGCCATCAAGCGGCCTGTCACCGACGCGGGGAATCTGGGCCAGAGAAACGAGGGTGGGCAGGAGGTCGATAGCCCCGGTGATCTGCGTGACAGTGTGGCCCTGCGGCAGGGTGGAGGGCCAGGAAATGTAAAAGGTGGAACGCACGCCGCCTTCGTCTGTCGTGCCTTTTTTGCCTTTCATGCCGCCGGTCCAGCGGTTGCTGTTCGGGCCATTGTCAGAGAAATAAATGACAATTGTGTTTTTTGTTAGGCCATGCTCTTTCAGCCGCTCAAGAACCCTGCCGACATTGCCGTCCTGGTTTTCGATCATGGCCAGGGCGCAGCGGGTTTCATCGGCGATTTCATTGGCGGCCTCAGTCGCGGTCTGGGTGAGGGGCTTGTCTTTGAAACGCTGCCAATCCTTCTCCGGTGCAGCCCAGGGAGAGTGGGGGGTGGTGAAGGGCACGTAACAAAAGAAGGGGCGGTCCTTGTTCCGATCAATGAAGTTCAGCGCCTTGTCCGTGCAGATGTCCACGATGTAACCTTTCTCGCGCACCATCTTGCCGTTCTGTTCGAGCGGCGGGTCAAAATACTCTCCCCAATGGCCGGAGGTGTGGCCGTAGTATTCATCAAAGCCGCGTGCCATGGGATGGTAGGGCCACTGGCTGCCATTGTGCCATTTGCCAAAGGCCCCGGTGGCATAACCAGAAGCTTTGAAAGCATCGGCCACGGTTTTTTCGCCGAGGTCCAGCCGCTCCTGCCCGGTGGAAACTCCGCGCACACCCCCACGAGGATGATAGCGCCCGGTCAAAAATTCACCCCGGGTGGGCGCACAGACGGGGCAGACATAAAAGCGGTCCAGCGTGACACCGGATTTGGCGATGGAATCAATGTTCGGCGTGGACACCATCTTGTTGCCGTTCTGGCTGTAATCGCCCCAGCCCGCATCATCCGCCAGGAAGACGACCACATTCGGTTTGGGCGACTGGGCGGCGGCCAGCGAACAGAGGCTGAACAGAATGAGCAGGAAAGGTTTCATGGTGGCGGGACGGCAGGTGGAGCAGGAGCACGAAAAACGCAGAGGCGTGGGCATTCCTTCAGCGAAAAAAGGAATTCACCTGCAACGAGCCGGACTTGCCTTTTCCCAGCCTTCAAGAGATGAAGGTGGCATGAAACCCTGGCACCTCCTCCCTGCCCTGCTACTGACCTGCCTAGCCCCGGGCCAGGAGGTGGCCCCCAAGCTGAAACCTCACCCGCAGGCGGTCAAAAACAGTCACGCCCCTGGCGAAGTGGACCGGCCGGAGATGCTTCCCTTCATCATACGAGACAGCGGCACATTGCCAGGAATCGTGGTGGATGAAATGGAGGCGGCCCTGGTGGGCGAATGGCAGTATTCCACCCATACGCCGCCTTATATAGGCCTGGGCTACCTGCATGACATGAAGAGTAGCAAGGGCCATAAATCCGTGACCTTCACACCCGACCTGCCCCAGGACGGCTGGTATGAGGTGCGGCTAGCGCATTGTTACAATGTGCGCCGGAGCACGCGGACTCCGGTCACGATTCATCATGCAGAGGGTGAGACTTCCATACGCATCAATCAGCAGGAGGAACCGAAGCATGGGCGGCTGTTTCGCTCCCTGGGCAAGTTTCGTTTTAAAGCCGGCCGTGCTGGCTGGGTGCGCATCTCCAATGAAGGGACGGAGGAGAACAAGGTGGTGATCGCCGATGCCGTGCAGTTTTTGGCCGTGGCAGCGGAGTGAAGGAAAGGACGGCCAAAAAAAATCCCGCCCCAGAGGCAGGCCTCTGAGAACGGGACTTCGACGTGAATTCTACTTCGCCATGCGTGGCGTCGTCTCGGCAGGCAGGGACTGATTTTCGACCCACACATACTCCTTCCAGGCGCCTTCATAGAGACGCACGTTCGGGTAACCGGCGACATGCTTCAGGTAAAAGCGCACGAGGCTGCCTTCACGCGAGGTGCCGCAGTAGCAGATGATCTTTTTGTCCGGGGTGATGCCGGCTTTTTCGAGTTCGGCCTTCACTTCGGTGAAGGGTTTGAACTTATGGGTGTTATCCTTTTCCATGAGGCGGGCCCAATGAAAGCTGACAGCCCCTGGGATGTGGCCTTTGCGCAGCCAGACATCGTCTTCACCGATGAATTCATTGAGAGGACGGGCATCCACCAGGATGACATCGGCCTGGTCTTTTTCCGCCTTCACAGCCGTGATGTCGGCAGCGATTTCGGGAGTGCCTTTTTCAGGGAGCACTCCGGCAGGATTGCCATAGTAATGCTGGGTGGTGGGATTGCCTTCAGCCTTCCATCCAGGCAGTCCGCCATCGAGGATGCGGATGTCCTTGATGCCGGCTTTTTCCAAGACGTGGGCCACCATGGTGGCGCTGAGGATTTCGTCATTCGGCAGCACTGCCCCCGTGGCATAGACGAGATGAGTGCGGTCTTTGTTGGCCCCGGCACGGATGAGCAGAGCCTGAGTGAGATCCTCCGGGAGATACTGCACGGGCACGGCGGCATCGGTGCCGCGCAGGGTATCGAAATTCAGGTGATGGGCCGTGGGCAGGTGGCCACGGAAGTAGTCTTTGTAACCGCCGCGAGTGTCGAGCACGACGGGGCGCTTGGCAGCGTCCGGGTTTTCGATCAGGGCTTTGGCTTCCGCAGGGGTGATGAGGCCGATGTCGGCGTGCGATACAGGAACCAGGAGGGCCAGCAGGGCCAGGAATGTGCAGAGAGGTTTCATGGAAGGGATGGTGTGGCTAATTAGAAAGTGAAGACGAAGTTGATCTTGGCGATGACGCTCACGGAGCCCTGGTCCGGGAAGTTGGCCCAGGTTTCCAAAACGATGTTTTTAGTTAGGCCGTACTTGGCCCCGAGCGATGGCAGCCAAGCCTCCTGGTCGCGTGTCTGTACCAGATCGGCATTGAGGTTGAAGTCGCGATTCAGCAGCTTCCAGGTGCGGTCCACACCCACGAGAAGGCTGTTGCCGTTCGTCTGCACGCCGTAGCCGAGATGAAAACGAGCCAGGCCGAAGTCATGGGCCAGCATGGCGTAGGTGAAAGGATCGCCCGCGCGGTCAATGTCGCTCAGGGCCACACCTGCCACGCCCAGAGCGAAAGCACCGTCTTCCCAGGGCTGAAAACCGACCTTGGTCTGGAAAAAGAGAGGGCCACTGAGATCGGGTCCCAGAGGGCTGTCCAGGCCCCATTCCAAGTGAGCCGGACCCAATTCCCAACCCGTTTTAAAGCCCATCCAAAAGGAGTGCTGGCCTTCGCCATTGGCGGCAAATTGGTTGGCCCCGCCGAAGCTGCTGAAGGCCTGAATGGCCACGGTGCGGTGCGGCACGGTATCGGCCGTGGGGATGTTGTTGAGGCCTGTCGGTGTGGCGTGGAGGGCGGTCGCTGAGGCAAGTGCCAGAAGGCAGATGGTTTTTTTCATCGTGGGTTTAGGAAACAATTTTTCAAAAAATGGCCCGGCAAATGAAGTAGGCGATCGCGGCCAGGACCGCCGCACAAGGCAGCGTGATGACCCAGGCGAGAAGCACGGGAATGGCCGTGTGCCAGCGTGCCTGGCGGGTGATGATGCCAATGCCGAGGAGGGAGCCCACGGAGACATGCGTGGTGGACAGTGGCAGGCCATAGACGGAACCCGCGATGACCAGCATGGAGGTGGTGAGATTGGCCGTGAAACCCTGGCCTGGATTCATGTCGGTGATCTTGTGTGAGAGTGTTTCGGCCACCCGGCGGGCACTGATGAGGCCACCCAAAGTCATGGCGACCGCGACAAGAAAGATGCCCTTTTCCCCAGTGCAAAAAGACACACCTCCCAGAAGAGCGGCAATCTTGGGCGTATCATTCAGACCACGGGCAAAACCAACGGCCCCTGCGCTGAGAAAATGCAGAGCGTCCAGGGTGCGGGTGCGATGATCAGGGGCCAGCCTTAGCCCTCGAAGCAGCACGTAGAGCAATGTGCCCAGGAAGATGGCCACGACAGGTCCAAACAACAAAGGCACCGCAAACGTGCTCCAAAGATGGCCAAAATTCACCCCCGTGGGACTCGCCACCAGACCTGCGCCCACCAAGCCTCCCGTGAGAGCATGTGTGGTGGAAACCGGAAAGCCCAGCCAAGTGGCCAAACTGCCTGTGACTGCAGCACCGGCTGCAACGGCAAGAAGGAAAGCAGGATCGGCAATCAGGGCATCTGGAACCAGTCCCTTCCCTGAAAAAGCCTTGATCAAATGCTGCGCCAAAAACACCGCGCAGACAGCGCCTGCCCCCGTGGTGAAATTCCCCCAGTTGAGCGCCACACGATACGATGTGGTGCCACTGCCAAAGAGTGAAGCCACGCCTTTGAAATTGGCGTTGGCTCCATTGGCATAAGCCACAATGGCAGCAACAAGAACGATGAGGATGGGCAGCACGGGCCTGACAAAGCAATGCTTATTTGCGCAGTCAAGCAATTACAAAGACGGCCCCACAAGTATCGAAGCCGTCACTTTTGGCGCTTCTTTTTCTTCACCCCGCCAGATGCCTTAAGAAAGGCCTCATCCAACTCAACCGGACGTGCATCTTTGAACTGATCAAGCACCCTGGCCAGGCGCGTTGCAGCTTCAGCAGCCTCTCTATTCAGGGATTCCACCGCCAGGGCTTCTTTCTCCAAAGGATCTGCGACGAGATTAAAGAACCGACCATCCCGATAAAGTTTAAAGCGGTGGTCAAAGGCAAATTCCTGGACGCTGAGATCGGGTTTTTGGCGGGGTGAATACCAGCCATACAGCCATTCACGCGGTGTGCCGGGCTGCCCTTTTAACTGAGGCAAGAAGCTCACGCCATCCACCTGGGCAGGAACAGGAATCCCGGCCATTTCGCAGAGTGTCGGGAGAAAGTCCGTGGTGCTGATGAGGTCTTTGCTGACACGTCCTGCGCTCATTTGGGCTGGCCAGTTGGCGATCATGGGCACATGCGTACCCTGCCTGTTCGTCTTGCCTTTGCCGCCTGCATAGGGCCGTCCTTGGAACTGGCTGGTGATCTTGCTAGAGGTGCCATTGTCTCCGAGGAAAAGAAGGACGGTGTTCTCCCGCAGGGCGAGTTCATCCAAGCGAGCGACGAGTTCGCCGATGAGCTTGTCCATGTAGGCGGTCATGTCGGCAAAGTGTTTGTTATCCCGCTTCGCATTTTCACCCGTGGTCTTGGGATCCCATTCTGCGCTGTCCGGCGTGGGCTGGAAAGGATCGTGGGTGAGGATCATCGGGTAATAAAGGAAGAACGGCTGCTGCCGATGACGGGTGATGAAATCGAGGGCGAAGTCATTCACGAGTTTGGGTCCGTATTCGCCATGGGTGAAATCCACAGGCTCGCCATTGTGCTCCAGGCCTGGATTGGCATAACGAGGAGGGCGACGCGTGTGCTGCCAGAGGTAGGATTCCTCAAACCCGAAGTGCTGAGGCAGCCCCTTGTCCTGGCCGAGCTGCCATTTGCCACAGATGCCTGTGGCATAACCGGCTTTTTTCAAAAGCTGGCCAAACGTCGTTTCGGTGGTCGGTAGGGTTCCGAAGTTGAAGTAATTGCGCACGTTGTAGCGCCCTGTCATGAGCTGCACTCGGGTGGGTGTGCAGAGCGGCTGGGAGTGGCAGTGCTCAAAACGCAGCCCCTCGGCGGCGAGCCGGTCCAGATGCGGTGTCTGGTAAGACTGGCCACCATTGGCGGTGAGGCATTCATAACCAAAATCATCCGCCATGATGAGGATGATGTTCGGCTTCTCCGCCCGCGCCGCAAAGCCGAAGACCAGCAACAGGCTCAACCAAAGCAGTGGCGTCCTCATGGTTCGGAAAGCAGGTATTTGGGAATGCGGTCGTTGGGTTCCTTCATGTTCAGGTTCTTCACGGTCGCTTTGGCTTCGGCCAAGGTGACGTGACCTGCCTTCCACATGAAATCGAGGGCATTCAATGCGGCGAGCGATTCATACAGCTCGCCTTTTTGAATGACCTCTTGGATCGTAGCGAGAGCATCGCCCTTTTGCCCCAGATATCCCAGAGCTTCGGCCGCGACCACGCGCACATCCTTGCTGTCGTCCTGGAGGAGTTTGACGAGGGCGTCCTTGGCTGGCGCGGCTTTGTCCTGAAGGATCAGGCAACCGGTGGCCGCCCAGTAGCGGATGAGCGGATTCGGATCGCCTAGAGCGCCGATGAAGGCGGGGATATGGGCGGCATCGCGGGCCGTGGCTGCATCGGCCACATCCATGAGCCGCTCCAGAGGATAGGCATCGCTCTGGGCGTAGTCGTAGATTGTCTTGTCGCCTGCGAGCTGCCTGTACATGCCTTCAGGAATGAAGACCGTATCGCGGGTGCGCAGCATCTCTTCACGCAGCGTCTGGCGCATCCTGGCGAGGCGATCTTGATGCATCGTTTGTTGGGCTAGATTGGTCAGCTCAAAGGGATCTTCCCCAGGCTGATACAGCTCCTCACCGGGCTTGGGCTTCCAATAGGCCGACTGAATCTCATTGCAACGGCCTGCGGCAAATTCGGCATACCAGGAACGCATGCTGGGCTGCACCTGGAATGGATAGCTGTAATGCTGCCCCCAGGGACGATGCGGGGAGTAATTGCGCACGTAGCGAAAGTCCGCATCGCGAACGGCGCGGACGGTGTCGTATCGCTCATCCATGCGCCCCCGGTAAAGGAAGACGTGGTCGCGGGGCGGGGCCTTCTTTTCACCCAGGAAGGGGCGGCCCTGGTAATGCGCGGGCACGGGCACCTGGCAGAGACTGAAAACGGTGGCTGGGAAGTCTACAAAGCTCACCAGATCCTCCACCCATTCACCCGGTTTGGCAGGAGCCAGATGCTGCCATTTTTGAGGGATGCGAACGATCAAAGGCACACGGGTGCCGGAATCGTGGATGTTGCGTTTCCCGCGAGGCAGGGCACCGCCGTGGTCGCCATAATAGAAAACAATGGTGTCATCAGCGAGGCCCGCCTTGTCCAGTTCCGCCAGCACTTGCCCCACCTGCGCATCCATCAGGGTCATCTGGTCATAGTAGTTGGCCCAGTCACGCCGGATCTCTGGCGTGTCCGGGTGGTAAGGAGGCAGCGGCATGGCCACGGGGGCGATGCGAAACGTGGTCTTGCCGGGCTTCGGAGCTACCTGACTTTCATGGCTGGTGGTGAAGTTAAAGATGGCGAAGAAGGGCTGGCCTTTGGCGCGATTTTTATAGTGCGCCTTGTTGCTGCCTTCGTCCCACAGCTTCTTCCCTGCCCCAGCCACATTGTAGTCTGTCTTACTGTTGTTTGTGCAGTAGTATCCGGCGGCCCGCAGGTGCTCCGGGTAAAGCTTGAACGCTGCCGGGATGGCCACAGCGCTGCGGTGATTGTGCACCCCCAGGCTACTGGCATACATGCCAGTGATCAGCGTGGTTCGCGCGGCTGAACAGACGGGCGCATTGGCATAGGCATGACGATACCGCAGCCCCTGAGAAGCCAGTTTGTCCAGGTGCGGCGTCACAGCCAGCTTGTCGCCATAACAACCGAGGTAAGGGCTGTTGTCCTCACTCGTGATCCATAAGATGTTAGGCCGATCCGCTGCATGCAGCAGGCTTGCGAACAAGAAAAGGCAGAGGGTGAGCAGCTTCATGGGCGAACGGCTTTGGCTTTTTTGCCAGGCTGGTTTTGGAAGGGTTTGCTGATGACCACCGGCACGTCATTGGCCTGGGTGGGTCCGGGTGTGGAGCGGCCTTCGGCCACGTATTTTTCCAGCAGGGCACGGAGCTCGGCCACGAGCTCCGGTTTGGCGGCATAGAGGTTGTTCTTCTCGATGAGGTCTTCCTTTAGATTGTAGAGTTCTCCAGGCTGATCATGGGCCGTGTAGCCGCGCTGCTTTTTCATCCACTCCGGTTCCCCTGCACGGCGGTTGTCATCTCCGGTGACGTGGGCGATGAGCACCCAGTCGCCTTTACGAATGGCAAAACGGCCGGATCCGCTGTGATGGACAGTGCCTTCGCGCACGGGCCGCCCGAGCTTATCGTTCCACAAAATGGACAACAAGTTGTGGCTGTCCACTGCGGCCTCGGCAGGATACTCAGCCCCGACGATGGCAGCGGCGGTGCTCATGAAATCCACATGGCAGATGGTTTCATCATTCACGCTGCCAGCGGCGATCTTTCTGGGCCAGCGGGCGACAAAAGGCACCCTGTGCCCGGCTTCCCAAAGGTCACGTTTGGCCCCGCGGAGACCGTCCAGGCTGTGGTGCTTGTATTGTTGCACGCGATCATAGACGCCGGGCTTCACCTCTCCGGTGACTTCCGGCCCATTGTCACTGGTGAAGATGACGAGGGTGTTGTCGGCAATTCCTTCGCGCTCCAAAGCTTCAAGAATCTGGCCGACGCACCAGTCGGTCTGAAAAACGAAGTCGCCATAATCACCCACGGTCGTCTTGCCCTGAAACTCCTTCGCAGGTACGACGGGGTAATGGGGTGAGGTGAGCGCGTAGTAGAGAAAGAAGGGCTTGCCGCTTTTGGCCGAGGTCTCCACAAAGCTCACGGCCTGACGATTCAACTCAGGCAGGATGTCCACCAGCTTCCAGCCCGGCATCATGGGACCGGGGCGATTAAAGCCATCCGCGCGTCCGGTATCGGGCAACGTGGGAATCCCCACCGTGCGATCGTTTTTCAAAAAGCAGTAAGGAGGATAGTTGGGCACATCCACGCCGAAGTAATGATCAAAACCGTGATCCAGCGGACCCCCTTTGAACGGCTGGGTGAAGTCCACATTGCTCAGCCTGTCCTCACCAGCGGAGGCTGGCTGGCCGTCCTTCGTGGGCCACTGGATGCCCAGGTGCCATTTGCCAATCAGCCCAGTGGTATAACCATGATCATGCAGCAGTTCGGCCACGGTGTATTGCGCGTCTTGGAGCAAAGGAGCGCCCCAGGGGGCCACCACGCCCTGCTGCAACTTTGACCGCCAAGCGTAACGCCCCGTCATCAGGGCATAACGGGTGGGTGAGCAGACCGAGGCCGGAGAATGCGCATCGGTGAAACGAATGCCCTCCTTGGCGATGCGGTCCACATTGGGAGTGGGGATTTTGGAAGGCTGCTTTTTGTAAGCGCCGATGTCGCCATAGCCCAGGTCATCGGCGAGAATGAAGATGATGTTAGGCGGCTTCGTCTCGGCGGCAGGCAGAACCGAAGGCAGCAACAAAGCCGCAGAGAACAGGGACAAGAGAGCTTTCATGAGGAGTAATACTGATGGCAGACGATCACTTCTTTTTCTTCTTCCCATCAGCCTTCCAGTGAGGTTCCCACTCCGGCAGTTCCGTGCGGGCGGTCTTCAGATAGGCGCCAATCTTCTCCGCGATCTCGGGATGCTCCTTGGCCACATTGGTTTTTTCCGCGACATCGTTTTGCTGATCGTAAAGGAGCACGGGGGCCTCTGGCCCGCCCTGGCGGATACCTTTCCAGCGCCCCTGATAAAGAGCCGCCAGCTTAAATCCGCCCTCATGAAACTCCCAGTAGAGGAACTCATGCTTCCCCTGCCCTTCTTGGCCTAACAAAGTGGGCTTAAAGCTGATGGAATCAATCTTCTCTGGAGCCTTGGCTCCAGCCAGATCGGCGGCCGTGCCCAGCCAGTCGGCAAAGGAGGCGACATGGCCCGTCTCCACATCCGCCTTCACCTTGCCCGGCCACCAGGCGATGAGCGGGACACGGATGCCACCATCGGTGAGACTGCGCTTGATGCCGGTGTAGGGGCCGGAGGGATTGAAGCGGGAGAGGTCGTGGTTGCTCTCATCATGCGGTCCGTTATCGCTGGTGAAAATGACCAGTGTTTTTTCAGCCAGCCCCTGCGCCTTCAGCAGGTCCAGCATGCGCCCCACATAACCATCCAGGCGGGTGATCATCGCCGCCTGACCTTTGTCGGGCTTCGGCCAGTCCTTGCTTTCATAGGGGCCGTAGTCAGGCACTTCGGCGCCATCCTTGAGTTCGCGAGTCCGCTCGTTGTTCGCGTGAGGCACGACCATGCTCCAGTAGAGGAAAAAAGGAGCGGCCTTGTTTTCTTCCACATACTTCAGCGCCTCATCGGCAAAAAGATCATCGGAAAAATGAACTGGCTGGGTGGCATAACCGCCGCCGTTTTCGCCCAGAGGTGTGACGATGTTCGAAAGCGGTTCCTTGGTCTCATTGCGCCAGAGATAGTCCGGGTAATGATTGTGGGCATGGGTCTGGTTTAGGTAGCCGTAGAAGTAATCAAAGCCTTGCTTGCGCGGCAGTCCCGTCGCAGCAGCCCCTTCATCACCCAGGCCCCATTTGCCGATGAGGGCGGTCTTGTAGCCAGCTTCCTGAAGCACCTTCGCCACGGTGACATCGCCTTCTTTGAGGGCCTGGGCCCCAGGATTGGTCTTGCCGGAATTGCCGCGCACCCGGGTGTGCCCGTGATGCAGGCCGGTCATCAGCACGCTGCGGGAAGGCGCACAAACCGTGGCCCCGGCGTAAAAGTGGGTGAACTTCATGCCCTCCTTCGCCATGCGATCCAGGTTCGGAGTGGTGATGACCTTTTGGCCAAAGCATCCCAGATCGCCATAGCCCAGGTCATCCGCCATGATCCAGATGATGTTGGGCCGTTCGGCGGCGGAAAGGCTGTTGGTGGCCAAGGCAAGGCCGAGGGTGATCAGCGTCAAAAAAGTGGCGGCAGGTTTGGACATGTCGGTTGGAGGGGAATGGGCAATCCATTGAACGTCGGCGCAGGCAGGTCATTTCAAGGCATTCGAATTCGCCGAGGCCCGGGGCCGCTCCACTGAAACAGACCGCCCCGAAACAGGCCAGACAAATCCTCTGGCCTGCGACGCGAGCCCCATGTAAGGAAACGCATGAAACTGGAACAGAATCAGATCTGGAAACAAGGCGACCTCTACCTGCGCATCGTGCACTGGGACCGCCAGTTCATCGTTTACAAAGGGATGAAAGACCTGAAAACCAGGCAAGGCGCGGAGCAGCAGGTGAGCAAAAAGGAATTCTGCCGCCTGATCAAGGGTGCAGTCCTGCTGACCCCTGAAGAAGCACGCGGAGAGGCAGGCAAAGAGCCCTGATTCCTGCTTGGCGACGCCCTCAGGCTGAGCCAATGTTTCCCCTCCCCCGACCATGTCCCGCATTCAAAAAGTTCCCACGGCCCCCTTCAACCCCTTTTACGGCTGCGCCATCATGATCATGGCCGCCCTGGTCTTTGGCGGCATCATCGCCTGGAGCGCGTACTCGCTTTTCACCCAGGACAAGGAAATCGCAAAAATCACGGTGGATGCCCCCATCAAGCTGCCCCCCGTGGAGCTGACTCCAGAAGCCCGTACGGCCCTGGAAAAGCGTTTGAGTGACTTTGCCGAAGCGGCGAAAAAAGGTCAGCCAGCGGAACTGAACCTGACGGTCGCAGACCTCAACGGCATCATCAGCATCGCTCCGGACACGGGCTACGGCAGCTACGCAGACCTCATCCGCATCGAAGGCACCATGCCGGACAAGGATGCCATCACCAGCCAGGTCTGCCTGCCGCTGAACAACATCAAATTCTGGGAAGACAAAAAGCGCTACCTCATCGGCCAGCTCACCTACTACGTGCATGTGCATGAGGAAGGCGTGGATGCCAAAGTCGTGGACGTGAAAGTGCCCGGCAAAGAAGTGCCCGATGGCTTCATCACCGGCATGGAGATCTGGCAGTGGGTGGCCCCTTATCGCAAGGTGGAGCCCATCGGAACTGTGCTGAAAGCTATCCGTCAGGTGAAGGTGACCCCTGAGGGAATGTGGCTGAGCACCGTGGCCCCCGATCCGGCGAAGAAGGGCTGAAATGTTTCTGGCGGCCCGTCGTTTTGACGAGTCCATGAAACGCTCCAGCTTTCTCTTTCTACTGGCCACGGCGGCCTTCACTTTCACCTCTGCCCACGCGGCTGAAAAGCCCCGTGTGCTCCTCCTCGGCGATTCCATCTCCATGGGCTACACCCCAGTGGTGCAAAAATTGCTGGCGGATGAAATGACCGTCCTGCGGCCCATGGCCAAAAATGGCAAGGCGGAAAACTGCGGCGGCACCAATTCGGGCGTGGCCAACATTGACCGCTGGCTGCAGATTGACGGTGGCAAATGGAACGTGATCCATTTCAACTGGGGCCTGCATGACCTGAAGCATGTGAAGGCCGATGGCAAAGCCACCTCCGACCTGGCCACCGATCCCCCCCAGGCCACTGTGGAAGTGTATGAAAAGCAGCTCCGCGAAATCGTCGGCAAACTGAAGGCCACCGGGGCCAAGCTCGTCTTTGCCACCACCACGCCTGCACCTGCTGAACCCATGAAGGTCTATCGCAACAATGCCGACGTCATCCGCTACAACGAAGCCGCTGTGCGGGTAATGAAGGAAAACGGCATCCCGGTGAACGATCTGTACGCCTTTACCCAGCCCCGGATGAAGGAACTGCAAATCCAACCAGCCAACGTCCATTTTACCCCTGCTGGATCGGAGGCCCTGGGAGCCGAAGTGGTGAAGGCCATCCGAGCCCAGGTGAAGTAAACCTGGAAGGGGACGGGGCTCCTGACGGCTGCCCCGGCCCGGTCCAATCGCGGGGAGCGAATAAACATTCTTGAACAATCCGGGCGTGGGCGGTGTATAGTCATCCGTGATGAAATGCACGACCCCCGCCCTTTTTTCGTTGTTGCTGACGGGCCTCGCCCTGGGTGAACCCCTGCCCCCGAAACCGCCTGCGGCCAAGGAGGAAAAGCCCGCCGCACCGAAAGACGAAAAACCGGCCACGAAGGACGGCAAGCCTGCTGTCATCTCGGGCCAGAAAATCGAAATTTCGGTCGCGGAAAAAACACCGGAACCCGCCAAACCCGACCCGCTGGAATCCATCAAGGCGGAAACTGCCAAGCTGGTGGCAGAGCGCGAAAGAATCGCCGCCCAGATGGCCCTGGAGCAAACCAAGCTGGATGAAAAACTTGCGGTTAGGAAACGCGCCCTGGCCGAGATCCAAATCAAGCTGGAGGAGATGAAGGCGAAGTCGGACCTCGCCGAGGCCGAGCAGCGTAGCAAGGACTACGCCGACATCATGGAACTGCGCCGCAAAGGCGAGCGCAGCAGCATGGAGGCCTCCATCGCCAAGAACGAGGTGGACACCGAAGGCTATGCCATGCGCCGCGAAGAAAACGCCATCCGGCGCAAGACCTCCGCACTCACTCTCGCCATGGAGCTTCAGCAAAAAGAGACTGAATCCCGCACCTACGCAGGCAAGGCCCCGGCTTACCTGAAAGAGCCAGTGCAGGGCAACAAGCTCATCCTTTCCGACCGCACCATCGCTCTGAACGGCGTCATCACCTCCAAGACCGCCGACAGTCTGGCGGACCGCATCGCCTACTTTAACAATCGTGACGAGGAGGCCCCCATCTTCATCGTCATTGATGACTGCCCAGGCGGCAGTGTGATGGCTGGCTACAAAATCATCAAGGCCATGCACGGTTCCAAGGCCCCGGTTTACACGGTGGTGAAATCCTTCGCCGCTAGCATGGCCGCCTGCATCACCACCCTGTCGAAAAAATCCTTCGCCTATCCGAATGCGATCATTCTCCACCATCAGCTCTCCGCCGGCATCATGGGGAACCTGACCCAGCACCGCGAAAGCGTGAAGGAACTGGAAGAATGGTGGAAGCGCCTGGCCGATCCCGTGGCGCAAAAAATGGGCCTCACGCGGGACGAATTCATCACAGAGATGTACAAAAAATCATCCACCGGCGATTGGAATGAATTCGCCGACAATGCCCAGAAACTCAAGTGGGTGGACACCATCGTCGAAGAGATCGAAGAAACCGCCCTGATCCGTCACCCGGACAGCACTCAGCCAGCCCAGCCGCAGACAGGCATGCCCATTCGCATCCTGCCGCCCGGTCATCTGGACAATGGCGTGGTGGAAAGCGCCGACGAACGTGGCAAGCCTGTTGCTGTCCTGCCCCGCCTGAATCCGCTCGATGCTTATTGGATGTATAATCCGGATGGTTATTTCCGCCTTCAGTAAAAGGTTGAGCCACCGCTGAATGCTGGCTAAGCAGTGAATGGGGCCTGGATTGACACCAGGCCCTTTTTTCTGCCATGGACCAGCCCACCTCCGACTCCCTCGAAACTACCAATCCCTGGACCACGCTCAGCAGCCGTGAGGGATACGCGAATCCCTGGATTCGTGTGCGCGAAGACCAGGTGATCAACCCCAGCGGTGGTCGCGGCATCTATGGCGTGGTGGAGTATAAAAATCGCGCCATCGGCGTGGTGCCGGTGGATGCCGAGGGAAACACCTGGCTGGTGGGCCAGTGGCGCTACAGCCATGCACGTTATGAGTGGGAGATCCCGGAAGGCGGCTGCCCGCCCGGGGAAGAACCCGCCGAATGCGCCCGGCGCGAGCTCTTGGAGGAAACAGGCATCCGTGCCGCCACCATCGAACCGCTGCTGATGAACCTTCAGCTTTCGAACTCCACGACCAATGAGGTCTGCGACATCTTCGTCGCGCGTGATCTCAGCTTTGGCGAGGCGGAGCCGGAAGAAACTGAGCAGCTCGCCGTGAAGCGCCTGCCTTTGACGGAAGCCATCCAGATGGCCGTGGATGGCCGCATTCGCGACAGCGTCAGTGTGCTGGCTTTGCTGCGGCTTGCGACTCAGCTTCGCGGCTGATTCAAGGCTTCGCCAAAGCCTTCACCGCCGCCGCCTTGAATGCACCCAAGGCCTTTTTGCCTTCACCAGGAAAGCCTTTTCTATCGGGCCAAGTCCCCTTCACAAAAGAATGATGCCCTTCCCCATCGAGAATGCTTGGCAAAGCAGCCTCCCGCATCAATGACTGCTCATCATGCTGTTTCGTCACCTGTTTACACTGCTCCTGATTTCCACCGCGCTGCCCAGCCTAGCCGCCGAGCTGAAGACCACACCCGCCGGCATTGAAGTGGTGGCGGGCAGCCTGGGCAACTTCGTCCTGACGTATCCAGAATTCGTGAATGCCAGCAGCCAGCCTGTGCATAAACAAACGCAAGCCAGCGCCAGCGGCGGCACAGCCACCGTTCAGTATGAAGGAGGCGCGCAATGCGCGGTGACGGTGGCGAAGGACGAGATCACCCTCACCTTCAGCCAGATACCTGCGGGCGTGGCTTCGTGGAAGGTCACCACCCTGATCGACATTGGTTTCGGCAAAGGCGGCACCTGGAAGGTGGGCGAAACGGCAGGCCCCTTCCCCGCTGAAAAACCCAAAACCCCGCAGATTGCCAGCCTGGGTAGCACCGCTTTCCAGGTCAAAAATGCCCAGGGCCAGAGCCTGGACATCGTAACACCGGACTTTGCCTTCCAGCAGCTCACGGACAACCGCGAGTGGAACTGGGCCGTCTATCATTGGATGTGCCTGGTGCCCTATTCGGCAGATAAAGCCACAGCCACATTCAAGGTCAGCACGGAGCTCGCCGCTTCGGCCAAGCTGGTGGATGCCTTTGGCCAGTCCATCAAAGATGCCTTTTCTAACAAACTATTGAATGAAGCCGACCTGAAGGCGGATGTGGCCGCTGATGAAGCCTACTACGCCAGCCTGAAACCACCGGCGACGGGCAAATTCGGCGGCCTGCCAGGAAGCGGTGAAAAGCTGGGCCTGAAGGCCACGGGCTTCTTCCATGTGGAGGTGAAAGGCAGCAAGACCTGGCTGGTGGATCCGGAGGGCCAGGCCTTTTTCCATCTCGGCATCTGCGGTTTCGCCCCGAATGACGACTACACTTACATCAAGGGTCGCGAGAGCATCTATGAGTGGCTGCCGTCTCCCCAGGGCGAGTTTGCCTCCGCCTTCAGGCCAGGCGATGACCATGCGCATTTTTCCTTTTACCTGGCGAACACGATCAAGAAATTCGGCGCCCCTTACAGCCTGGATGCACACGCCGCCCGCATGATCCCCCGCGTGCGGCAATGGGGATTCAACTCCATCGGTGCCTTCAGTCCCAAACCGCCCACCGCCTGTGAGAAGGCCAGCTTTCCCTACGTGGCTCATTTGCCCATCAATGAATGGGAAGGTCTGCCCCGCATCCCGGGTGCACATGAAGTCTGGGATCCGTATGAACCCGCCACCGAGTCCAAGATCGCCGAAAACCTGGCCCGCGAACTGCCCGCCCAGGCGCAGGATCCTCTACTCATCGGCTACTTCATCGTCAATGAACCGCGCTATGATGAACTGCCCCGCGTCATCCCTTCCCTGACGGGCAAACATGCCTGCAAACGGGAGCTGGTGGCCTTTCTGAAAAAGAAGCATGCCACCCTTGATGCCTACAACCAGGCCTGGCAATCGCAGGCAGCCAGCTTTGAGTCGTTGCTGGATACAGGGCTCGCCGTCAGCACGGATCAGGCAAAGGCGGATGTGCGCGCGTTTGTGGCCGAATTCCTGGAGACGTACTTCGCCCAGATCGAGCGGCTTTACCGCCTGCATGACCGCAACCATCTGCTTCTCGGCAGCCGCCTGCAGCCCATCACCATTCAGGATGAGACCCTCTGCCGCATCATGGGACGGCACGTGGATGTCGTCTCCTACAACTACTACACCTATGGCGTGGATACGGCGGAACTCAGCCGCATCCACGAATGGACTGGAGGCAAACCGATGATGCTGAGCGAGTTCTTCTGGTCATCGCCCAAGGACAGCGGCCTCATCGGCGGCCGTGAAGTCAGCAGCCAGCGTGAGCGCGGCCTTGCCTACAGGAACTACGTCGAGCAAAGCGCGGCGCTGGGTTTTGTCGTCGGCATTGAATGGTTCACCCTGGTGGATCAGGCCACCACGGGCCGCTGGTTCAGCAAATACAATGGCGAAAGCTACAACACTGGCCTCATCAGTGTGGCAGACCGCCCGTGGAAGGACATGCTGGAGGAAATGATGAAGACCAACCACAGCCTGTATGATCTTTTGTTAGGCCAGAGAAAGCCCTTCAAATGGGACGACGCCCGGTTTGCCGTGCCGGCCAAAGCCCCCTGAACCCCGCTTTGACTAAGTCGCTTCGGGCTTGGCCAGATGGAGGTCCTCTTCCCGAATGGCGATGGGCTGGCTGGGCAGGTGATACACATCGCTGATCCCGGTGCTGCGCAGCACGGTCCAGGTGGGGTCCTGCTCGGAGATCGCCGTTTTCAGGCAGATGATGTTTTGCCCCAGAACCATGAAGCCGAAACCCACCGAGCCCATCTGCAAACGGGAGCGGATATCCAGCCCGATCGGACGGCCCAGGGTGATGCCCATGTCATGGGAGCTCTGCTGCAAGGTCCGAATGAAGGACTTCATCAGCGTGGTGAAGCCGTGGCCGAAACCGCCATCAAAGGAGGACTCATACGGATACTCCTGCGACTCATGACCGCGTGACGAGGGGTAGCCAAAGTACGCGATGCCAGATTCATGGCGACCGCCCTCTTTGCTGCGCAGATACGGACACGGCAAGAAGAGGCCGGAGAAACCGAACGTGCGATAGCCCGCCAGACTGTGGGCGATGAGCAGGGAGTGCGCCTTGAAGGATACCCGGCTCTGCACTTCATCGCAGTCCACCGGCTGCTGCTTCACCCCGTAAACTTCGCGCTCACCGCACTGCATGACGAGGCCATAATCTGCGCCATTCTGGGGGTTGGCATAACGCACCGCACCAAAAGGCAAGAAGGCGCGGATGGCCCTCAGCATCTCCACCGGCGGCTCATGCAGCCAGACCTCTCCCTGGGGTGTGTGGACGGTCTTCATGAGCGTTTGGGGGGAATGAATGAAGCAGTGACATTGTGCCCCATTCCGCCCTCCCGCGCCACGGCTTTTCTTACTGCGCCAGTTGACGCAGTTGCACCTTCACCCCGCCGCCGTAAATGGCAGGCTGATGCAGGATCACAGGCGCGGCATCGCTGCCGGTGGTGATGGTGAAACGGAAGACTTTGAGGGTGTCGCCTTCCTCAAACACCCACGGCACACCGGCCTGGGTCAGCGGCAGAGGTTGGGCATCGCCTTTCCAGTAGGCCTTGGTGAGGGCAGGCGCACTGTCCGTCACCATCGGCAGGGCGCTGCTGCCGGAGACTTCTTCTACAACGACTTTTTTCACCTCTTTCTGCGTGCTGAAACCGAAGGAGTAAATGAGCTTTCCCTCTTGGATCATGAAGGCGGCGACTTCGATCTTGATGCCTTCCTTTTCGGCGGGCAGCGGCAGGCCGCCGCTCATTTCAGCCGTGATTTTCTGACCATCCAGAATGGTGAAGCTTTGGGTTTCGGCGAAGGCAGACACGGCAAGGGAGAGCAGCGGGATGAGGAGGCGGGCGAGTTTCATAAAGCAGACGAAGTGCAGAAGTTACAGCAGCCAGGGAGAGGTCATCTTGGCCTGATACCAGGGATAAGGAATGGTGGAGGGGTCATCGTAATGGCGGTTCAGCTCCGCCTGGGTGCGGCGCATGACTTTCAGGGAAAGGCTGCCACGGCGGCCATTCAGTTCATACTCCACTTTGACCGGGAGTTCCGTGGCGTAGTTGAATATTTCGAGGTTGCCCACGGCTTCGCCGGAGCGGTCTTGCGGAGCAGCGATGAGCACCTTGTTATCGAGCGTGAAGGAGGAACGGCCCGAGCTGACCCGCAGGATGCGCACCGGGTGGGCGGTCTTGTCATAGTTCCACAGGTAGATCGTCACCTTGCCCCTGGCCAGGCTGTCGCTGGGTGTCAGCGCACCCATGGACTGCTGTGCGCCGGAGACGAGCGGGAGGGAGGCCTTTTCATGGTCCACCACCACGCTCAGGCCCAGATGTCCCGGCGTCAGCCAGGCACCATCGTCGTAGTATTTGCTGTAAACTTTGCGAACGCTTTGGCCGGTCTGGCCATTGTGTGAATCCACCACCAGGGTGCCGTCTTGGGTGGCACAATTGACCAGGGTAAGAGAAACGAGGGCGAGGAGATAGGGAGTGAGTTTCATTGTGAGGTAGGTGACAATACCTGCGTGAAAAAGCAATTCAGCGGATCATTCCTCACAAAAAAAAATTCCAGGGGGCCGTTAGGCCTGACTTCAGACCCTGCGGCGTCCTTGCAGAGCCTGGTATAGAGTCAGCTCATCCACATGGTCCAGACCGCCACCGGCGGGCATGCCTTGGGCCAAACGGGAGACGGTAAGCCCTTCCGTGCGCAAAAGATCATTCAGGTAGCTGGCGGTGGCCTCGCCCTCCACATCGCTGCCCACGGCGAGGATCACTTCCTCCACCGACTGGTTTTTTACCCGGTGCAGCAGCGGCTCGATGCGCAGATCCTCCGGCGTCACATTGTCCAGCGGGGAAAGTTTGCCACCCAGCACGTGATAAAGGCCTGAGAAGGCGCCGGAGCGCTCCAGCCGCAGTACATCGGCCGCCTGTTCCACCACGCAGATGAGGTGGGGATTGCGCTTCGGGCTGTGGCAGAGCACGCACTCGTGGTCGCTCTCAATGAAAAAGCCGCACTGGTCGCAGGCCTGCACGCGGTCCCCCACATCGCGCAGGCTGTCCACCAGCGGCTCGATGCGACCGCCATCCTGCATGAGCCACAGCACCAGGCGCTCCGCACTGCGCGGCCCCAGGCCGGGGAGCGTGCGGATCTGCGCGATCAGGCGCTGAAGGGGTGGCGGATAATCAAGGGCAGGCATGGTGGAACGGGGGAACGCTTATGAGTCACGCAAAGATGCCCCGGCGCAAAGGCGAATCTGCATCCCGTGCCAGGGATACCGCAGCTTACTTCAGCTCCGCAAAACCACAGAACACGCTGGAGGTCTCCGGTGGCCGCACAGGCAGCGGCAGGTCATTGTCCAGATACTCATGGCAGGCGGCAAAGAATTCCGGCTCCGTGCTCACGCGGCGGATGCGGTATTCAAACTGCCCTTCGGCAATGCCCGTGGTGATGTACACCATGTAGCGTTTCATCTTCTGCACGTGCGAGTTCGTCTCATAGTGCGGATGAAAGGCCGCCGTCATGTCATAGAGATTCTGGATGTAATCCATCATGTCCCGCCCGGTGCGCGGGGCGACTTCCCTGCCCTCCCAGTGGGCGCGCAGATGATCAAAAAGCCACGGATGCCGGATGGCCCCACGGCCCAGCATGAGGCCGGCCGCCTGGGTATGGCGCAGGTAGGCCACACCCGTGGGCACATCCACCACATTGCCATTGGCGATGACCGGGCACGGCATGGACTGGACGGCCAGGGCCACGCACTCCGGATGCACCGCCGTTTTGTACGCATCCCGCACGGTGCGGCCATGGACGGTGAGGCCGTCAATGGCGTGGCTTTGGAACACCTCCAGCAGGCGTGGGAACTCCGCCTTGTCGGTAAAACCCACCCGGCATTTCACCGTGAAGCGGCCCTGCACCGTGTCGCGCAGAGCGCGGAGAATCTCATTCACACGCTCGGGCTGGCGCAAAAGGCCGCCGCCGGCATCCTTTCGGCACACCACCGGGGCCGGACAGCCCAGATTGAGGTCAATGCCGGCCACGGGATACTTTTCCAGTGCCTTCGCCGTGCGGATGAGCGCCGGAATGTCTTGGCCGATCATCTGCGCGATCACGGGAATGCCCGTGTCATTCTGCGTGATGGACTTCAGGATGGTGGCATCCAGCTTGGAATCTGGCGTGACGCGGAAGTATTCCGTCACATAGATGTCCGGCCCACCATAACGCGCGATCAGCCGCATGAACGGCAGATCCGTCACGTCCTGCATGGGGGCGAGGACGAGGGCAGGACGGTCTGGAGGAAGCAAGGAACGCACCCGTCACGCCTGCGCTGTGAGTGCCTCCTCGTCAAGCCGGAGCCGTGAAACAATCCGAACTATCGTTTGCTATTGCCCCACGAGGGACGATAGAGAGCACTGCAAGTTACCCTGGTGAAGGCTAAGCTAAGTTGTTCATCAGGTGATTCTTTGGATTCAGTGATGTTCTGAAATCCGATAACGGAGCTTGATTGGTGTCACGAGGGGAAACGGCATCCAAGTTAACGTTATGAATACCAAAATGTATGTGGGCAACCTGCCCTTCACAGCTATGGAGTCCGAACTCCGTGCTCTCTTCAATGACTACGGCACCGTGACCGATATGCACCTGCCGATGGATCATGCCACCGGTCGCCCGCGTGGTTTCGCTTTTGTGACCATGGACTCCGCAATGGCCATGAACGAGGCCATCACGGCCCTCAACGGCAAAGATTTCGGTGGTCGCGCCCTGACCATCAATGAAGCCCGTCCGAAAGAAGATCGCCCTGCCTATTCCGGTGGTGGTGGTGGCGGCGGCAGCCGTGGCGGCAAAGGTGGTTACGGTGGTGGCGGCGGCGGTGGCCGTTACTAGTACCTGACCGACAGCCTTTAAAAGACTGTTTTTGAACCCGCATTGTTCCGCCCTAACCCGGGTGGCCACAATGCGGGTTTTTCATGCCCACCTTTTTGGTTAGTCCGCCTTCAGCAGTTGCAGGGCATCCAGGATGACAAAACCTTCCGTCCCCTGGTTGCGGATCTGGAGGGTGGTTTCTCCTTTGGAAAGCTCCACCGTTCCCAGACTGCGGAAAACCTCTCCCTGAGGCAGCGGCAAGGTCTGATCCGCCGTCAGCTTCACGCTGCGGCCTCCATTCACGACTTCCACCGGCACTTTCTTAGCACGCGTTTCATGGGCCGAGTAGGCCATGCGCAGATCGTATTTGCCCGCCTCGGGCACATCAAAACGAAAGAGGGCGGAGACCTGGCCGTCGCCCCGCTGCTCATCATGCCGGTAGCCGCGGCCCACATGGGGCTTGAAGCCTGTGGAGTGGCTCCACGCACCTTTCAGTTCGGCATCCGCATCGTCCAGGATAATGCCTTTCAGCGTCGCCGGGTCCACATTCATCGGGGTGACAGGTGCCGGGGGCAATGGGGCGAGCACGGGCAGATCCAGCACCTGTTTCTGCGCCAGCAGGCGTTCCTTGAGAACCGGGTACGACAGGGCCTGCACGGCCACGTCCTGTTTGGCAGAAAGCGCTGCCGCCACACCTGCACTCTGGCCCAGGATCATCCAGGTGGGCTCCACCCGGATGGAGGAGATGCCCACATGGGTGCAGGAAAGGGCCACCGGCACCAGCAGGTTGTCGCACTCCTCACCTTTCGGCAGCAGGCTGCGGTAAGGAATGTGGTAAGCAAAGCCATGTTTGCGCCCGGTGATGCGCACCGGGTAGATGGTGCCTTCATTGACCACACCGCCATCCTTCAGGGCCACACGCTGGCAGTCATGGGAATCAATGGGAAAGGAGGAGACGACCACAGGATCTTCCTTTTCCGGCTGGTCCAGGATGTCCTTCTGGCTGACGACATACAGCCCCTTCATGCGCCGGCCTTCCCGCACATAGAGCTGGGGCGACCAGTGGCCGTACGCCTCGAACTCATCCTTGCACAGGCCATATTCGCTGAGCTGCGTACGCAGGTGCTCCGGCACGGCGGGATCGGTGGTGAGGAACTGATAAAGCTCCAGCGTGTACTGCTTGTGGGCTTCCCAGCTCTGTTCGCGTCCGGCCTGGTCGGCCTCACTCCAGCCATTGCAGGCGCCCACGAGGCCCATGGAGAACTGCTTGCCGATGCCGTTGTTCGCATCGAACTTTTGGTTAGGCAGGGGGTAAAGGTCCCACAACAGATGCGGGCGCTTTTCAGCAGCGTAATAGCGGCGCACGGCCTCAAAGCGGGCCGGATCATAGCTGGCCGGTTTCGGGAAAGGCACGCGGTTGGCGGGGTCTTTGGTCAGGCAAAGGCGGAAGCTGTACACCATGACATTCTTGTCGCCTTCTTCCTCAGGCCCGGCGTCGGTGGTGGTGATGAGCGGCAGCGGCTTGCCTGCGGCGTCAAAGCCGGAGATGGGCATGTTGGTCTTCGGGTACTGCTTCCCGGCCAGGGATTCCCCGTATTCCTTGCGGCCTTCGCGGCCAATGGTCCAGCTAACCCCGGCTGCGGCCAGCAGATCCCCTTCATAGGTGGCATCAATGAAAACGCGGGCTTTGTATTCGCCGCCGGTAGTTTGCAGGGCAGTGATGCGTGGGCCATTCTTGGTCACACTTTTGAGGACCTGTTGGGTCAGCACCTGCACCTTGGCCTCATCCAGCATCTGCCGGGTGATGCGCATGGCCACGCTGGGCTCATAGGTCCACACTTTGTTGTCCTTTTCGCTCACCTTATAGGGCAGCGTGACGCCACGCTGCTGATAGTCTTTTTCAATGCGGCTGTGCCATTCATCAAAGAGGCCCATGACGGTGCTGCGCACGGTCTGGTTGGAGTCGCTGAAACTCAGTCCCCCGGTATTCACGCCCCCCACATGGTCCGTCGGCTCCAGCAGGATCACGGTGGCCCCTTCGCGGGCAGCGGCGATGGCTGCACAGAATCCACCGGGGGTGGCCCCATAGACCAGCACCTGAGATTCGGTGGCGGCGTAGAGCCTGACAGTGAGGAAGAGGGCGAGACAGAGCAGTTTCTTCATGGTTGAGCTTTCAAAAGGCAGGCAGGCCCATGGTTTGGACACTCGTTTCATCTTTTTCTGCAAAATTGGCACCGGAATCGTTGGCTTGCAGTCCCGGCAAGCAGACCTCGAAGCCGTTCGGGCTGGCTCTTGCATTTCCACACATCCCAGCGAATCTGCCCGCCCATGTCAGACACCGACTCGCGCGAAGTCATTTTGGAAGCCCGTGAACTCACCCGAGAATTCGAAGGAGTGAAGGCGCTGGACCGTTTTTCCTTCAAACTGCACCGCGGGGAAATCCTGGGGCTGCTGGGGGCCAATGGCGCGGGCAAGACCACTGCCATGAACTGCATGCTGGGACTCACCCTGCCCACTTCTGGCGACCTTTTTGCCTTTGGCAAAACGCTGGAGGCCCACCGCATCGAGATCCTGAAGAAGACCAACTTTTCCTCCGCCTATGTCAGCCTGCCGGGGAATCTGAAGGTATGGCAAAATTTGACCGTCTTTGCCCAGATCTACGGCGTGCCCAAGCCGAAGAAAAGGATCGCCGAACTGCTGGAACTGCTGGAAGTGGCCCACCTGCGGGATCGGGTGACGGGCCAACTCTCCGCCGGGGAATCCACCCGTGTGAACCTTTGCAAGGCCTTCCTCAATGACCCGGAACTGCTGATGCTGGACGAACCCACCGCCAGCCTGGATCCCGACATCGCCGACAAGGTGCGCAAGGTCGTGCGTCGGGTGCAGAGCGAGCGCAACATCGGCATCCTCTACACTAGCCATAACATGAAGGACATCGAGGAAGTCTGCGACCGGGTGATCTTCCTGCACAAAGGCAAGATCGTGGCCGAAGGGACGCCTGACCAGATCGTGAAGAAGTTCTCCGAAAACTCATTGGAAGACGTGTTCATCAAGATCGCCCGCAGTGGAGATCTGGAGGCCTGAAGCTGAGTCAGCCAGGCCATTTAACGACAAGGATTAACAAGATTTCGAGATTAACAGGATTATGAATTTGCGTGTCATTTGGGCCTTGGTGCTCCGCTACATCTTTCTCTACACGAGAAACCCAGTCCGCCTGGTAGAAATGGTGTTTTGGCCCGTGGTGGACCTGCTGGTGTGGGGCAACCTGACGCTGTTTTTGCAGCGCAACACGACCCACGAATTCGGCAACTACATCCTCTTCCTTCTGGGGGCGATGATCCTCTGGGACATCATGTTTCGCGCCCAGCAAGGCGTGGCCATTTCCTTCCTGGAAGATGTGTGGACGCGCAACCTGCTGAACATCTTTGTCGCCCCGGTCCGCACCAGCGAATACCTGGGTGCCACCTTTGCCGTGGGCGTGCTGCGCATCATGGTCACGGGGGTCGTCCTGGGCTTGATCGCCTGGTTTGGCTATTCCTTTAATATCTTCGTCCTGGAATGGTGGCTGGTGCCGTTTTTCCTGAACCTGATGCTCTTTGGCTGGTCCCTGGGCATGATCTCCACCGCGCTGATCCTGCGCTGGGGACAGGCGGCGGAATCGCTGGCCTGGGCGGTACCGTTTTTCATCCAGCCAGCCGTGGCCGTCTTTTATCCCGTGGCCGACATGCCTTCCTGGTCCCAGCCCATCGCCTGGGCCTTCCCGGCGACTTACATCTTTGAAGGCATGCGCGAGGTTATGCGCACCGGCACGATGAATCTCACCCTGCTCACCCAGGCTTTCGTGCTGAACATTATCTACCTTTCAGCCGCAGGCGGACTTTTTCTATGGATCCTCCGGCTCACCCGCAAACGCGGTCTGCTGACGAAGTTCGCCACCCAGTAAACGGCGGCTTTTTCGCCAGGAAAATTCGCAGGGCCAAGATTCCCGCTTGAGCCCGGCCTCCGCCCTGTCCATGACAGGGGCATGCTCCCCCGCCTGTCTCCCATTCTCGCTGCTGCCGAGGGCTTGCCGCCACTGTTCACGCTGCTGGCGGTGATGTTAACGACGGTGGTGGTGGTGTCGCTGCTGCTGCTGAGGCTGCAGCAGTCCCTGCTGGCCGGCTACTTTATCTGCGGAGTTATCGTGGCGAACAGCGGGGTGCTGGATCTGCTGGGCGGTGGTGAATCTGAGGCGCGCATTGCCCAGATGTCCGAGTTCGGCGTGATGCTGCTGATGTTTACACTCGGCATGGAATTTTCCCTCAGCGACCTGCGATATGTCCGGCGGCTGGCCTTCGTCGGCGGCGGCTGGCAGATGGCGCTTTGCGGGGCCCTGGGCGGGATGGCAGCATGGCTGGGCGGCATCTCAATCACAGGCTCCATTTTACTGGCGGTCGCCCTGGCTATGAGCTCCACCGCCGTGAGCCTCAAGAGCTTTCAGGACTTGGGGCTGGAGTCCAGCACCGGCGCGCGCATGGCCCTCGCCGTGGCCATTTTCCAGGACCTTTTCATCATTGTCTTTTTCCTGGTGCTGCCTCTGCTGCTGCATGAGGGGCCTGCGGATGAAAGCCTGTGGCAGCGCATTGCTTCCCTGCTCGGTCGCGGTGGGCTCTTTGTTCTTCTCGCTGGGGTGGCGGCACGGTGGGTCATCCCGGCCTTGCTCAATGCGGTGACGCGTACTCGCAACCGCGAGCTATTCACCCTGAGCGTGATCGGCTCCTGCATCGGCCTGGCATTCATCGGCGGCCTCCTGCAACTCGGTTTGGCGCTGGGCGCTTTCGTCGCCGGTTTGGCCGTCAGTGAATCCATCTTCAAGCACCGCATCCTGGCCGACATCATGCCGATCAAGGACCTCTTTCTGACACTGTTTTTCGTGTCCGTGGGGCTGATGATTGATCTGCACGTGGCGGCTGTTTACTGGAAGCCCATCCTAGCCCTGACCGTGATGATGATGGTGGCCAAAGCCGGCCTCATTACCCTCATCGCCCGCAAGCTGGGGCTGGTGCATCGGCAGGCGCTGATGGCAGGCATCGGCCTGTGCAGCGCGGGCGAGTTTTCCCTGGTGCTTTTGCAAAAGGCAGGCGGTGCCGGGCTGTGGGATGCGGGCATGCAGCAGACCTTCATTGCCAGTGCCGCCCTGAGCATGGGGCTGCTCCCTGCCCTGATGCGTGCCGGTGGCCCCCTGGGTGCAAAGCTGGAAAAGCTGGGCTGGGGCAAAAAGAAACCCACCCTGCCAGACTCTGCGCCCATGCGCCAAAAGATGAGCGTTATGCACAATCACGCCATCATCTGTGGGTTTGGCCCCGTGGGGCAGCAACTCAACAAATCCCTGCATGATGAGGGTGTGGAAACCCTGGTGGTGGAGCTGAATGCCGAGACCGTGCGGCAACTGAAACGCCAGGGTCAGGCGGTGCTCTTTGCCGATGCTGCACATGCGGAAACCTGGGAACTTACCCGCCTGGCCCATGCCCGGATGGTCGCCTTTACGTTCCCTGATGCCACGTTGACCCTGGAGGCCCTGTCCCTGATCCGCGAGCACCGGAAGGACATTCCAGTGCTCGCGAGAGCACGTTTTGCCTCAGACGTGGAGAGGCTGAAGCGATTCGGAGCCACCGTCGTGATCAATGACGAGATCGAGGCGGCCCGCGCCGTGGTGGAGCAGGGCCGCATCCTCTAGCCAGCCAGGATCAATAATAATAGTAGCGGCTGTTGCGGTAGCCGCGCTGGTTATAGTAACGGCCGTTGTGGTAGTAGCGGCCTCGCTGATAGTTGCGCTGGTCCTGGGAATTGCCGATGGCATTGCCAGCCAGGGCGCCAAGGCCGGCACCGATGGCAGCGCCTTCCAGGCCACGGCCACTCTGATTGCCGATGATGCCACCTGCGGCTGCGCCACCAAGGGCGCCCACGACAGTACCCGTTTGGGCATTGGGACCGGTCGCGCAGGACACCAGCGAGGAGGCTGCGATGAGACTGAAGAAGATGCGTTTCATGAGGATGTTCAGGTTAGATTCGAGGGAGTGTGGCTGTTCACCACGAGCCACATCCAAGGGCAAACAGTGTGCCAAATGCATCTCACCTGGGAAGAACCTCTCTACGCACTGCCCTAACAAAGCATTCTGCATGAAAAATCGGCCCTATATCCTTGCCAAATGCACGTGCCCGATTGTGCTCAAAACTGAAACTTTTGAATACTCTGTGGGCGAACGAAGTCTCCATAAATACGCCCTTTTTGGGTACCCTCTCCCATGAAACCCATCCTCCATGCCCTCGCCGCTGTGGCCCTTGTGCTCAGCCTCTCCTCCTGTCTTTTTAAAGAACCTGTCTTCACGGGAGGTTTCGTCGCCACCGACCCGGAAGTGGCCGGGGTGTGGATGACTGAGGATGAGACAGGTGATGCCCGCGCACGCGAATTTGCCGTGCTGGCACCGGTCGGTACAGATGCGTTCATGTTGAACTATCCCGTTGGTGCTAAAGGAAGTAGCTACTTTGAGGTGCGTCCTTTGAAGGTCGGCGGAAAGGATATTTGGCAGGTGCGGCTGGCCGCCACTTTCGAAGATGGCCTGCCGAAAAACGACTCGCCTAACTACACGCTTTTGCTCGTGGAAAAGGCCGGAGATGGCCAACTTTCCATCCGCCCGCTGAAGACGGAAGGCGAACACACGGCCAGCGCAGCCGCGACCCAAAAGGCGCTTTTGGAGAAATCTCCCGCATGGGACAAGCTCTTTGGCGATGCCAAAGTCTTCACCCGGCTGAAAGACCGCTAAAGTCCTGGCACGCAAGAAGCGGGGGCAAGGGTGCGTAGCTTTTCACGACACCTCATGCATCACATTGCCTTTGCTTCCCGCTTGTTCGCGGCACTCCTGGCTGGTTTGCCTCTGGGAGTGCTGTTGGCCAATGAGCCGACCTCCGCCGATCTGGACTTCTTTGAAAAGAAGGTCCGCCCCATTCTCATCGAGCGCTGCTACGAGTGCCACTCCACTGAAAGTGGCAAAACCAAGGGCAGTCTGGCCATGGACTCCAAGGCAGCTCTGCTGCAAGGCGGCGATAATGGCCCTGGGCTGATCGCGGGCGAGCCGGACAAGAGCCTCATCATTGAGGCGATTCGTTACAAAAACCGCGACATGCAGATGCCACCGAAAAGTGCCCTGCCCCCAGCCGAAATCAAGGTGCTGGAAGAGTGGGTGCAGCGCGGTGCCCCAGATCCCCGCACCCAGGTGGTGGCCCAGGGCCCCCGCAAGATTGACCTGGACAAAGGCCGCCAGCATTGGGCCTTCCGCCCCATCGCCAAGGTGACGCCGACTTCTGCCAAGGACCATCCGGTGGACTCCATCATCACGACGAAACTCGCCGAGAAAAATCTGCAACTCTCCCCGCCAGCGGATGCCGTGACGCTGATCCGCCGCATGAGCTACGACCTCACTGGCCTGCCGCCCACACCTGCGGAGGTGGCTGAGTTTAAAAAGGCCGTGGCACTGAATCGTGAGAAGGCCATCCGCGCCCTCATTGACCGCCTGCTGGCCAGTCCGCACTACGGTGAAAAATGGGGCCGCCACTGGCTGGATGTGGCCCGTTATGCCGACTCCAACGGCCTCGATGAAAACATCGCCCTCGGCACCGCCTGGCGTTACCGCGACTATGTGGTGCGCAGCTTCAATGCGGACAAGCCCTTTGATCGTTTCCTGATCGAACAGATCGCCGGTGACCTCCTGCCTGCCAAGACTTTGGCAGATCGTCATGAGCAAGCCACCGCCACCGCCTTCCTGAACCTAGGGGCCAAAGTGCTGGCCGAGGCTGACAAGGAAAAGCTGATCATGGACGTGGTGGATGAGCAGATCGAAACCACCGGGCGCGCCTTTCTGGGCATGACCCTGGGCTGCGTGCGCTGCCACGATCACAAGTTCGACCCCATCTCCCACGAGGATTACTATGCGCTCGCGGGCATTTTTAAAAGCACCCGTTCTTTCACCGAAGAGATGAACGGAGCCATCTCCTACTGGCATGAAACTCCCATCGGCGGGCTGGATGAATTTGCCGCTGTGAAGTCTGCCGAACGTGCGCTGGCTAACAAAAAGAAGGAACTTTCTACCGCTGTGGCAGCCGCCAAAAAAACGCCCACGCCAGAAGCCAAGGCGCAGGTGGAGGCGGTGATGACCGCTGTGGAGGAAGTGGAGAAAAACCTGCCCGATCTGCCCACCGTCGTCGGGGTCAAGGACGACTCCAAAATCAAGACCACCGTGCCCATTCACATCCGTGGCAGCCACCTCACGCTGGGCAAGCCCATCGAACGAGGCTTCCCCAAAGTCATGCAGGCCGCCCTGGAACCGCAGGCCCGCTTTCCCAAGGAAAAAAGCGGCCGTCTGGAACTGGCCCAGTGGCTGGCCCGCCCGGAACATCCTCTGACCGCACGTGTCATTGTGAACCGTGTTTGGACCTGGCACTTCGGTCATGGCCTGGCCCGCACGCCCGACAACTTTGGCCTCCTGGGCGATGCCCCCACCCATCCTGAGCTGCTGGATTGGCTGGCCACCTGGCTGCCTCAGAATGACTGGAGCCTGAAGGACCTTCACCGCCTGCTCCTCACCAGCGCCACCTATCAACAGGCCAGCGCCCCCAGCCTGGAAGTGGACCCTGAAAACCGTCTGCTGCACCACTTCCCCATCCGTCGGCTCCAGGCCGAAGACATCCGCGATGCCCTGCTGAGCGTGGCCGGTGAACTGGACCTCAGCATGGGCGGCAAGACCGTGCCGCTGCGCAACCGCCAGTTCGTCTTCAACCACACCTCCAAGGATGCGACGAAGTACGACAGCACCCGCCGCGCCCTCTATCTGCCCATCATCCGCAACAACCTGTACGATCTCTTCCAGCAATTCGACTATCCGGATCCCACCGTCTCCACCGGCCAGCGCAACAGCACCATTGTCTCGCCTCAGGCTCTCCTGCTGATGAACAGCCCCATCGCGGAACAAAGTGCCCGTGCCTTTGCCCATCGCGTAGCCAAAGAAGGCCCTACGGTGGAACAGCGCCTCGCCCAGGCCATCCGCCTGGCTTATGCCCGCGAGATGAACTCCGCCGATCTCGCCCGGGCCCAGGACTTCCTCACCGCCGCCGATGCCATGCTGGCCTCCAGCATCAACGATCATGATCAACGGCAAATGCGCGTGTGGGAACTGCTGTGCCAGTCGCTCATGATGGCGAATGAGTTCATTTATCTGAGGTGAGAGAGGGAGGGGAGGTCAGCAGTCAAGAGGGTCAATGGTCAAGAATGTCAAAACGGAAGTCTGAGGCACTGGTCACACATCGCGCCTTGACCCGTTGACCCGTTGACCCGTTGACCCGTTGACCCGTTGACCCGTTGACCCTCCCCTTGACCTCCCCCTCCCCCCTCGCTATCTCCTCGGCTCCATGATCACACCTGAAATTGTCGGCACATACACATCCGTCTGGGGCGAGGGCCCGCTTTGGGACAAGAACCGTCTACTCTATGTGGACATCGAGACGCACAAGATCATCTCTTTCAATCCGGTGACCGGTGAAGAAAAGATCTGGGATGTGGGTCAGCGTGTCGGCACCGTAGTGGCGCGTGAGCAGGGCGGTCTCTTGTGGGCAGGCGACCAGGGCTTCTTTTTCCTGGATGAAGAGACGGGCATCAGCACACCGATTGCCGACCCCGAGCCTGAACTCGCCGACAACCGTTTCAACGATGGCAAATGCGATCCGCAGGGCCGTCTCTGGGCGGGAACGATCAACCTGAAGAAGCGCCAGGAAGCCTCCCTTTACTGCCTGCACACGGACCTCACGGTGGAAAAGAAATTTGGCCCAGTGACGAACTCCAACGGCATCATCTGGAGCCGCGATGGTGCGACGATGTTTTACATTGATACGCCAAGAAAAAAGATCCGCGCCTTTGATTTCGATGGCAGCACCTCCGCCATCAGCAACGAGCGTGTCATCTGGGATACGAGTGCTGATTCCAGCAGCCCGGACGGCATGACGATTGACAGCGAGGACCGTCTGTGGATCGCCTTCTGCCACGGTGGCAAAGTCGTTTGCTTTGACCCTAAAACCCAGGCCGTCGTTCAGCAGGTGGACTTCCCCTGCGTGGAAACCACCGCCTGTGCTTTTGGCGGACCCGAACTGCGGGATCTTTATGTCACGACCGGGGTGAAGGGAGACCTCAAAGAAGAAGCGGCAGGCCGTCTCTTCGTCTGCCGTCCAGGTGCCCAGGGCGTGCCGAGCGTGGCCTTTGCCGGATAATCACACGCTCATGTCTTTCCGGCTCGAAATGCTCCAGGTGGCCCGCGTGGCTCCAAAGCTCCTGGGGGATTCCACGGAGCTCGTCGCGCGGTTCCTTCGCTCCCGCTTTCACCCGAAAGGCGGTGTCATGGACCGCGATGGCAAGCCGGACCTCTATTACACGGTCTTTGGCCTGGAAGGCCTGCTGGCTCTCCAGGAAAAGCCGCCCAGCGAATTGACACGCTCCTGGTTAGGCAAGCATGGCGATGGCGAGGGGCATGACTTCGTTCATCTCTGCTGCCTGGCCCGCTGCTGGGCCACGATTGGCATGGACGGCCTGCCGGAAGCCTCGCGCACTTCCCTGGCCGCCCGCATTGAAAAATACCGCACGCCTGATGGCGGCTATCACCAGGCCCCTAACCGCAAGAATGGCAGCGCCTACGGCTGTCTCATTGCCTGGGGAGCTTATCAGGATCTCGGCCTGCTGCCGCCAGATGCGATGAACATCGCCCTGTGCATGGACAGCCTGGAGACGCCCGACGGCGCGTGGTCAAACGAGCCCGGCATCCGTCTCGGCTCCACCACGGCCACCTCGGCCATGCTTTCCCTTTACCGTCATCTGCAAATGCCTGCGCCCCCGGCCAGTGTGGAGTGGCTCGTCCGGCAATGCCTCCCCGGCGGCGGTTTCCTGGCCATCCCTGGGGCTCCGATCCCTGATCTCCTCTCCACCGCTGTGGCCCTGCATGCGCTGTCCGGCAATGACGCCGCCATCGAACGCGTGCGCGAACCCTGCCTGGATTTTGTGGATAGCCTCTGGAGCGCCGAAGGCGGCTTCCACGGCAACTGGACCGACGACACCCTGGACCCGGAGTACACCTACTACGGCCTGCTCGCCCTCGGGCATCTGGCGTTGTAGCAGCCCCCCGAAATCCGCAGTGCTACATTCACTCTGCTGGTGTCTAGGCTTTAGCCGACTCCCAGGTGCTTCGGTTCTTCCCTGAATCGCCTAAAGGCTACACACCAGCAGAGCTTGCGAAGCGTTGTCGGTTGTTCAACATGAACTGACAGTGTTTCGAAGCGTGGATTACAACAAATCCTTTCCTTCAAGAATGCGATTTCGCCAATAGTAGGGACGGCGTTTGGCGTGGGCGACAGCAAGAATAACCACCTTTTCCTTCCAGACCATGTAAGCGATGTAGTATTCCCCAAATCGTGGCGTCAAATTAACGCGCCGGACGTCCTTCCTGCGGACATTGAACATGAAGGGATTCTGACAAATTTGATCGCGATAATGACGATAGTGTTCGTCGAATGAATAGGCCAGCTTGGCATCAATGCCGAGGTAGTGATCAACAGCATCCTCCAACTCTTGTTCGGCTGCCGGATGGATCCGCCAAGCGCTCATGCGCTGTGACGCTCAAGCCCGTGTTTGGCAAAGAGGGCATCCATGCGGCGGTCTGATTCCTCTGCGGAGATCAGTTCCACGCGGCCTTCGATGACATCCTGCATGCGACGGTCTATTTCGGCGTCCCATTCGGCTTCGATGGAGGCGGCTTCATCATCGGCTGGAGGCAGGACGTACTCGTTTTGGAGATCGCGCAGGAGGGCCTCGATCTCATCAGGACCGAGACTGCGGATCTCCTTTTTGATGTGCTCAACGGCAGCCGTCATGAAGCCAATTTAAGGCATCATGACGAATTTGTCCACGCAGGAAGGGGCTATTTGAAAGCCTTGTCCTTCTCGTTCCCACCGCTGATCAGGTAGGCGATGAGGTCCAGCAGTTCGTCCTGATTCAGGGCATTGATGAGGCCTGGAGGCATCATGGACACCTTGCGGGTTTCCTTGCTGGCGATCTCGCTCTCATTGATGGCCGTCTGGTCATTAGGGGCAAAGGGATTGGCCATCACAAAGACCTTGCCGTTCTCTTCCACCACGATGCGGCCCAGGATGGTGCTACCGTCTTTTTTGGTGATCTGGTGGCTGTCATACTGGTCGGAGATGACCTTGCTCGGGTCCACGATGTTTTCCATCAGGTCGCGCATGGTGTAGCGGTTGCCGCTGCCGGTGAGGTCCGGGCCGATGCTGCCGCCGTCGCCATTGAAACGGTGACAAGTGGCGCACATGACGCTGCGGTACATGGCCTCGCCATTTTTGAAGTCGCGGCCTTTGAGCCCACCGCTGGTGAGGGCCACCACTTCATCCACGCTCCAGGCGCGGCCCGGGCCTTTGGGAGCCACGTAGTTCGGGATGTCCGCGCCTTCCACCTTGCTGCTGATGGCATCCATTTCGGCACGCTCGGATTCCGGCACAAAGGTGGCCAGGGAATCTTTGCGGATGTTTTCAATGAAGCCCTTGAAGCTGTTGCCCCCCTTCCAGGCACGGGCGCGGGGGAACCAGGAGAAGAAGGTCTTGCGCAGCTCCGGCGTCCAGCCGGCCTTGGCATTGCGCAGCGAGAACATGTAGGCGATCTGCTGGGCATTCGGGCGGCTGCCGGCAGCGGCACGCGCAGCATTGGCATAACCATCATTGCGACTGAGCACCGCATCTGTGGCCACAGCCTGGAAGTCATCCTTGGCCTGCGCCATGAGGGCGAGCGTCTTCGCCGGAGCCTGGGTGGAATCCAGCACAATGAGGATCTGGGCCAGTTCGCGGTTGATGCTGTCATCTGCGCTTGGGAAAAGCGGCTCCAATTTTTCCACGATGCCTTCGCACACTTCAGGTGAGGGTTTGCCCAGGCGGATGAGGATGAGCTGAAGAGCACGCAACGCACCCAGGTGCTGGTTCAGGCTCAGTTCGGCCCCTTCCAGGCGGCTCAAAGTCTCAAGCATCTTGAGCTGCAATTCCACCTTGTCGGGTGAGACATCGCCAATCGGGGCCGATGAAGATCCGGCGGCGGGCTTGGTCGCAGGGGCCTCGGTCTTGCTGCCATTCACACGGGCCAGGGCGATGAGGCCTTCGATGATGGCCATCGGCTGGGTTTCATTCAGCGCCTTTTCCTGCCACAGATCCTGAGGCAGCCTCTCGATGGCCACACGGGCCGCATAGCGCACATGGCGGTCGCTGTGGCTGAGGTAGGGCCAGGCGGCGGCGAGGATCTTTTGCGGATCTCCACCGTCCTGGTGCATGGCCTCCAGAGTCTGGCGCATGCGGGATTCTTCATCCAAAGGCAGGGCCTGGACAGGCGCGGTGGATTCCTCGCCCACATAGGTCACACGATACACGCCCGACTGGGTGCGGCGACCGCCAATGGCAAAGTACATGGCCCCATCCTGCGGGTGAATGATGACATCGGTAAGTGGCAGAGGTTTGCCAAAAACGAACTCTTCTTTTTCCGCGAGGAAACTGCCGCCTTTTGGCTCCAGGTTGATGGCCCACATGGTACCGTAGGTCCAGTCATTGATGAAGACAGCGCGCTGATACTTGGCGGGGAATTTGGCCCCTTTGCCGCTGACCACGCCCGTGGGGCTGCCAGGGCCGATATCCAGTGTGGTGGGCAGGCTGTCTGGGTAAGACTGCGGCCATTTGCCACTGCCGCTGCGCCAGCCATAGTCGGCCCCGCTCACGCAATGGTTCACACGGGTCGGGCGATACCAGGGGGAGCCGATGTCCCACTCCATGTCCGCATCATACGTGAAGAGCTCGCCGCTGAGGTCGAAAGTGATGTCGAACTGGTTGCGGAAGCCATAGCAGAAAAGCTCCACGTCCTTGCCCTCAGGCGTCATGCTGCAGATGAAACCACCCGGGGCCATAATGCCGCGTGCGTGGCCATTGGCATCCCACATGCGGGGCAGGATATGGTCCTCGTCCCATAGCTTGGCCGGGCGGCTTTTATCGAGCACGTCCGGCAGCTTGGTGTGGTTGCCACCGTTGAAGTAGATGCGCTTACCATCCGGGCTCACCACCATGCTGTGCAGGCCATGCTCACCACCGCCCGCCATGGTCACCAGCTTGTCGATCTTGTCATACTGATCATCGCCATCGCTGTCCTTCAGGCGGTAAAGGCCATTGTCCTTGCCGTTCTCGTTCACCATCACATAGAGGCTGCCAAAAGCGTAAAGCAGGCCGTGAGCCTTGCCGAAATCCACCTTCAGCTTCTCCGGCTTCAGCAGCTCCGTCTTGCCGATGGCAGGCACGGCCATGCGGTAAAGGCTGCCATACTGGTCACAGGCGATCAGGCGGCCCTTGTCATCCGTGGTCAGCGCCACCCAGGAGCCCTGCTCTTCTTTCGGCACCGTGTAGAGAAGTTCCACCTTAAAGCCTTTCGGCACCGTCACATCCGCAGCAGCCACCACCGTGCCGTCACCTTTGGCGGAGCCGATCTTGCCATCGAACACCTTCCCCCAGGGGCCCACACCATAGGCACCCAGCACCACCACGGGCTTCCACTCGGTCTTGCCGGTCGCGGTCGCCTGCCACTGGGCATTCGTTTCGATGACCTCCACGCCGCCCTGCTGCTTGGCCAGCTCCAGCTTGGCGATCAACCCTGCACTGCCGCCCTTGTTCGTGGCCTGAATTTCGATCGTGTTCGTCGCGCCCAGCTCCAGCAGCTTGATAACATCCAGCTTCACCGGCTTCTGCCAGTCCTCATTCACCGCCGCCTTTTTGCCATTGATGAAAACCGTGGCCCCGTTGTCACAGGTCACGCTCAGCAGGGCTGACTTTGGAGTCAGCTTCAGGTCAAAGCTGTGTTTAAAAGTCGCCTTCTCCTGCGCCTCCGCCTTTTTGGCAGACCAGATCCACTGCGGCTCCGCCTGGAGCGCTGGAAGGGATAAAAGAGACAGCAGGGTCAATAAACGGGCCGGAGTGGTCATGAGGAAAATAGGGCGTAGAAAACGCAGCGAATAGGGCAAGCCTTGCAAGAGAAGCTTCGTCGGGATCTTCGATAGTTTTAGTCTGAACGACTGCCAAACAACCAGCCTAAAACACCTCATCCAAATTCTTTGCCTTCTGCAGCCGGGCTAAGGAAGTGTACCGGGGGGCCTGCGGAGCCATGACGCGTCCTCCTGGGATCAAAGGAATTCTTTGGATGGGCTTGGCGCGCTCCATGAAGTTGAGCACGTATTTGCCCGTGTCCTTCCAGGGTTCGATGCTGGCCACCTCAGCCACATGCGTGATGGCGGATTCCGGGGCTACCTGGTAGGTGGCCAAATATTTGATCCTGTTCAGCATGCTGGAATGGATGCGGATGGCATACCAGCGGTTCTCGCCCAGAAAGGTCTCTTTGAAACCCTCTTCACGGGCAGAAACCACCACCGTATCAACTTCCGCCGGATCTATCGCCGGAGTGTTGCCGATATCCGGTGCGACGGTGGCGCTCTGCGCGCTGAGGTCGTAAAAGAAGGGCTCGAACTGATAGACCACCTGTTCCTGCGCAGACCGGTAGCGGCCCAGAGTCAGAGTCTCCACGGGGAAACGCAGGGAACTGCGGACGATGCTTTCCAGCTCCTCATCCAGTTCATCAATGATGACAAGGCAGTTGAAGGCATTTTCCGGATAGATCATCTGCTCCAGGAGGTAGTCCAGATTGCTGAAGCCGTTGGCATGCGCATAGGCCTCACAGCGTGCCACGGTTTCAGGGCTTTTCAGAATGTGGTCGCGCAGGATCTCCTTCATCTTCTGCGGGGTGCTCTTGAATGAGAGGGAAAAATTCAGCAACTGCTGGGCGATGTGCCGCAGGGGATCATGCTTGGCCAGTTCCACCTCCACCAGATAAAGCACCGGCCTGCGCGGGCTGGAAAAGTCCAGCAGATACCCATCCGGGATGTTCTGCGTCTTGCCACGCTCGCCGATGAGCTTCTTCACCTCCAGGTACACCCGGCTGTCCCCAAAAAGGGTGGCCTGAACTTCTTTGATGGCAGTTTCCAACTCGGCCTCTTTGTCAAAGGGCCAGGGCTGGTAGTGGGTTTGTGGGGTCCAGAGCATGTTTAAATAAAAATGGGCTCATTGATATTGACTACTACAACTGCACTACCCTTTACGCGAAGTGACCAGACTTGCCCGGACGCCTTAACGAGCTCATAATCGAGAGAACTTTCGGTAATACCCGCAGCTTGTGCAAGACGTCGCCTCGTATCGGGATTAAAGGCCATGATATCTCTATCGAGTTGTTCTAAAGAATCAATTATGCGGTCAGCGGCTCTAAGAACTCGCATGGGAGTGCCATCAGCCATTAAACCTCCACCCGGGTTAGAATATACGTCTTTTTCGATTTGGATTGGAGCATTCACATTGGCATTCCTGAGCTTTTTACGTTCCATTGGATCACTGACATCGCGACTAAGCCCCACAACACCCTTCATTCTAAACGGCTCAAGTACCTGAGGCCAATTATTTCTCAAAATAGCGATAAGTTCTTGGCGAGTCCAAACTTCAGGATGTTTTTGGGTATCGTGCGAGTAAATGTCTATAAAGTAGGCATCCTTCAGATGAAATAACACAAACATGACTGGTCCAGTTGAAGCAAAAAGTTTGTCCGTTGGTTTATTTTTACGATTACTGATATGCAAATGCTGAATACCCCAATCTGCCAGCAATCTATCCAACTTTTCTGGTTTATGATTGCTCCTTCCAAGGTGTCCTGAGATATCTTCACCAGCCGCAACCTTTTCGAAGATCGCATCGGCTGCGCTCTGCTTTTCTGCATCCATATGCTTGAGCTTTTCATTAAATTCCGAACTGCGGTGAACCAGACGCGGAGATATTGTAATAGTCTTGAGCTTCATGTGAAGCACAAGATGGAGAACGGCCTCTAAATCTTGAGCTTTAGAATGATCAACTCCATAAGCATCAAGTTCTTCGCGAACCAAACCTTCCGCTTCCTGCATCAAATTCATATTAATACGCTTACTTAAATTTTGCCAGTGGGACGATAGAGGTCGATGAAATTGGTGCTATCCCCACCGGGGACTTTGACGGGGTATTCGAAACTGTATCCCTGGTGATGATTGTGCGCTGGCTGGGGCAGGCCCAGAAGCCGGGTGAGACCGATGAGGAAACTCTGCGAATTGGCACGTTCATTGGCCTCCGCCTTGGACCAATGATCAATAAATTCTTCGGGGGAGAGTGTGGCTTCAGGCATTCAGGGAGATACCTATGAAAAACGAGCGGGCGATGAATGGCAAGAAGAGACGCCAGAATTGATTTCCCCTTTTGCGGGCCAGGGAGTGTGGATAAGCAAGTGGCTGCCGGAAAACGCGAAGCGTCCCGGAGTGCGGTGGCAGAGAGACAAGGGGCCAGCCCTTGGCCTCGGCGACACCGCTTTCGCCGGAGCCAGCAGGGGTGATGATTCCACCCTGCTTTTTGTTAGGCGATTCATCACGCCCGGATGCCAGAGTCAGGGGATTTGCGGGTCTCTATGTGATTGAAATCTGAAGACGCGTCACGCGGCCCCCTCTGCGCTCGGATGGTGAAGGTGAGGTCTGCCTTTGGCCTCCGCACGAAAGCGGTGTCGCCGAAGCCTGACGGCTCCGGCTTCTCTGCCACCGCACTCCGAGACGCTTCGCGACTTTGGGAGGTCCACGTTCCCCTCTGGGGCTGTCATTCAGCCTCGCGCCGAATGTCCGGTTCGCATTCCTCCTCACCGGCACAGCAACTGCCTTTGGCGATGTAGCATTCGTCGCAGATGTGCATGTCGGCCACGGGATGGGCTTCGGGGCGGCCGCAGAAGTCGCAGGGCTGGGAGGCGGGGGTGGTGGACATGGCTGCCTCTATAAAGACGGCGGGCGGCCTGCGAGCCAGATGAAATTTCGCGCCTGCCCACTCTCCTCAAAGAAGACGGCGGTCCTACAAAAGGACCGCCGTCAGGAGAAAGATGCTTTTGAACTGCGCGATTAGCGCATGGAGGCGGCAGGGGCGCGTGGCTTCGGCGGTGGGTTTTCGCCAAGGATGAGCTTTCTCAGCATGGGTCGGATCTTCGCATCCGTGTGGCCGAATTTGCTCATGTCCGAGCCACTAGTCTTGTACTCGACGCTGCCCGTCACCTGGCCGCCCTGGTGGAGCTCGGCCTTGAAGTAACGGAGGTACATGGCCAGATCCCAGGCCCAGTTGGCGGTGAAGGTGAGGTAGGGTTCATTGGTCGCAGGCGGTGCATCCACCAGGGTGGTGGCGATGCCCATCTCCTGCACCTGCTTCACCACCTCTGGCTGCATGCCGGACATGTGGAGTTTGGTGTTTTTGACAATCGCCAGCTTGGTCAAGGGCGGATTCGGGGCGCTGCCGGTGTACTTGAGGGAGTTGCACTGGCAGAGCAGGAGGCTGGTGGCGAGCAGGACTAGGAGGTTTCTCATGGAAGCCGTTTTGTAGGTCGAGGCAGCATTCTTCTCAAGATGAGATTGAAGGCGCGAGTTGACTTTTTTTCACGACCGAGAAATTCCAAGGAGGCTTTTAAACAGCGCCGATGCGATTTGGACTCACTTTGTTCAAAAAACGGTCATTTTAATGAAACTGGAATCACCCATCATGCATCACTTCATGAAAAATCGGCAATTTTCAGCCCGTCATCACGCGCAAAAGACCCCATTTACCCCAAAAACACCTCATTTTTAGATTGTAATTTCCTAAAACCCGCGCAAACTAGCCTTCGAAAAAGTAATTTTCATCTGACAACCCTATGAGCACACCCCAATTGGATGGCGCACAAGCGCTGATCAAAACCCTGGCCGATCTCGGCATCGAATACGTGTTCGGTTATTCCGGCGGCGCCGCGATCCCGATTTTCGACGCATTGGAAACCATGAAGACGAACATGAAATTCGTCCTCGTGCGTCATGAGCAGGGTGCCGTCCACATGGCCGACGGTTACGCCCGCGCCACAGGCAAGCCTGCCGTGGTGCTGGTGACCTCCGGCCCTGGTGCTGGCAATACCATCACTGGTCTGATGACCGCCCAGATGGACAGCGTGCCGATGATCGTGCTCTGCGGCCAGACGGTGAGCTGGATGCTGGGCAAGGATGCCTTCCAGGAAGCGGACATCTTTAACATCACGGCCCCCGTGGTGAAGCACAACTACCTGGTGAAGGAGACCAACTCCATCCCCCGCATTGCCCGCGAGGCCTACCACATCGCCACCACCGGTCGTCCAGGCCCGGTGCTGATTGATATCCCGAAGGACAAGAGCCAGGGTGCCTTCACCGGCAACTATGATGAGCCGATGGACCTCCCTGGTTACCACCCGGAAGAGGCCTTCAACATTGATCCGAAAGGCATCAAGGAAGCCGCCCGCCTCATCGCCCAGTCCAAGCGCCCGATCATCCTCGCTGGCCAGGGGGCCATGATCGCCCGTGCCGACAAGGAACTGCTGCAACTCGCAGAAACGCTGGGCTGCCCGGTGACCACCACCCTGCTGGGCAAAGGTGTGTTCCCAGAGACCCACCCGCTGTCGCTCGGCATGCTGGGCATGCACGGCACCGCCTATGCGAACAAGACCATCTGCGAGGCCGACCTCATCCTCAACGTGGGTTCCCGCTTTGATGACCGCATCATCGGCAAGCCGGACAAGTTTGGCCGCAATGCCACGCTGATCCACATCGACATTGATGCCGCCGAGTTTAACAAGATGATCAAGGTGGACGTGGCGATCAAAGGCGATGCGAAGGCCGCCCTCAGCGCCCTGCTGCCCCTGGTGGAAAAACTGCCCACCGAAGATTGGCTGGAGCACGTGGACGGCTTCAAGAAGAAATTCCCCCTCGGCTACAAGAAGCAGGGTGGCCTGCGAATGCAGCAGGTGATCGACGAACTGTACAACCTCACCCAGGGCAAGGCCATCGTCACCACCGACGTGGGCCAGCACCAGATGTGGGCGGCCCAGTTCTACAAGAACGACGCTAGCTATCACTGGATCAGCTCCGGCGGTGCCGGCACCATGGGCTTCGGCTTCCCTGCCGCCATCGGTGCACAGCTCGCCTGCCCAGACAAACTGGTGGTTTCCATCTCCGGTGACGGCGGTTTCCAGATGACCCTGTTTGAACTGGCCACGGCCGCGATTCACAAGCTGCCGATCAAGATCATCGTGCTGAACAACAGCTACCTGGGCATGGTGCGCCAGTGGCAGGAACTGTTCTTCGAAAACCGCGAAAGCGGCGTGGACCTGGTGGGCAACCCCGACTTCGTGAAGCTGGGTGAAGCCTATGGCATCAAAGGATTCCACATCCGCCGTCCGGCCGATGTGGAGCGCATCCTGCAGCAGGCCCTCGATTACAATGAAGGCCCGTGCATCATTGAGGCCGAGTGCATCAAGTATGAAAACGTGTTCCCGATGATCCCTGCAGGCGCTGCCCTGGAAGACATGATCATCGAGGCACCGAAGCATAAGATGGAAAAGCCGACCGGTTCCACGTGATGAAGCGCGGCCAGCCGTGCCCTGCCCTCTGCGGCAGGGCCCCCTGCCGCCCTTCCCTGCCTGCATGAAACTCAACACCGTCATCAAAGGTGATGCCCTCAAAGAGCTGAAAAAGCTGCCTGATGCCATCGCCCAGACGGTGATCGCCGACCCTCCCTATTTTAACGTCCTCGAAGATGAAGCCTGGGACACGCAATGGAAAACGCCTGAAGACTACCTCGCCTGGTGCGAGAGCTGGGTGGCGGAATGCCTGCGCGTGCTCAAGGACGACGGCCTCGGTTTCATCTTCGGCCAGTTAGGCAAACGCGAGCACACCTTCCTCCACCTCATGTCTAGGCTCTGCCAGCAGCACCAGTTTCACGATCTCATCATCTGGGATCGTGCAGTGGGCTACAATGAGCGGCGAGACAGCTTCACCCCACAGTATGAGATGATCCTCGTGCTGCGGAAAAGCAAGGCGGTGAAGTTTAACAAAGGCGCGGTCCGCATCCCCTACGATGCCGACACCATCACCGCCTACCTGCGGGACCCGCGCTATAAAAACAAGGAGGCCCGCAAGAGCCACCTGGACCAGGGAAAATTCGCCACCAACATCCTCCGTGTGCCCAGCCTGAAAGGGCTGACCAAGGAGAAATGCGGTCACCCCAGCCAGAAGCCGCTCGCGCTGATTCACAAGCTCGTCGCCTGTGCCTCGGACGAGGGCGACCTCGTGGTGGACCCCTTTCTCGGCAGCGGCACCACCGCCATCGCCGCCGAAAGCCAGGGTCGCCAGTGGATCGGCATTGAGCGCAGCGCCGACTACGCCAAGCTGGCCCGCAAACGCCTGAAGACCCACCGCGCCTCCGCCTAACCTTTTTTAGTTCAACAAACCTTTTTCAAACACATCAGTACCATGAGCGACCGCATCCCCGCCACCACGGACAAAAAGCCCGCCCCGCAGGCGGACATCATCAACATCCACACGCTGAGCGTGCACGTGAACAATCAGCCCGGCGTCCTCGGCCGCATCTGCGCCGTCTTCAGCCGCCGCGGGTTCAACATCGAGTCCCTCGTCGTGTCCCAGACACGGGATCCCCGCTTCAGCCGCATGACCATCGGCATCAGCGGCCATCCCGAAGGCTTGCACCAGATCATCATGCAGGTGAACAAGCTCATTGATGTGATCCATTGCGTGGAGCACACCGACCGCGACGCCGTGGCCAAGGAACTCGTGCTGGTGAAAATCTCCGCGGGTCCAGATCAGCGCACCGAGATCCTGCAAATCGTGGAACACTACGGCGGCAAGACCGTGGACCTCCAGGAAGACAGCCTCATCGCCATGATCACCGGCAACACCGACAAGGTGGACGCCGCCGTGCGCCTGCTGAGCAAGTTCGACATCGTGGAAACCGTGCGCACCGGCAAGGTGGTGATGGCACGCGGCCTGGAGACGACCTAGTCGCCCAGCCGGGACGCATTCACCCAACGCAGTCCTTTGAAGGAGCCGGTTTCCCCGGCTCCTTTTTTTATGCCTATCAAAGAGGTAGCTACCTCAAAACTTCTGCAGCAGCGCGTGTGAATCAAAGCCCAGGTGGGGCGCGTTGTCCCCAACGCGCCGCCGTGTCTCAAAACTTCTGCAGCAGCGCGTGTGAATCAAAGCCCAGGTGGGGCGCGTTGTCCCCAACGCGCCGCCGTGTCTCAAAACTTCTGCAGCAGCGCGTGTGAATCAAAGCCCAGGTGGGGCGCGTTGTCC